>CAJWEI010000013.1 GCA_913031285.1 uncultured Alphaproteobacteria bacterium
CGTGATTTCTGAAGACACGCTTGTGCATAACGCGGCCTTTAAGAGGAGGAGTAGAAGCAGAGGAGGAGCTCAGGAAAAAACTGTTGTCTATCAGGGACGCAAATCTCACACGACTGAAAAAATAGCATAGCGCGTATTGCTCCAAAATCAGTTGAGGCGGCGGGGAGGGGCCCTGCGCTTATTCATCGGCAGCATCAATGAAATCCTGCACCAACTGGCTCACGCTTTTGTCACTGTTTGGCTCATATTTGCAATCCATCGCCGTTGCGCAGTAATCACCGGATGAGTTGTAGACGCCATGTACGGTCCTGTTTGCACCCAAATAGACGCAGATTTGCTCACCTTTATAGACTTTTTTGCGTGCAAGACGGCAGGTGGTAATTTTGGTGGGTTCGGTAACACCGCGCCACAAATCCTGCATCTTCTTGAAGCCGAGCCCAAAACCGCTTTTCTCGCCGCTGGCCTGTGCCGCTGGCGCAGTTGCAAGCGCAAAGCAGATACACATCATCACAAGATATGATTTTTTGAATAATTTACTCATCCTGCACCTGCCGCATCGGAATAGCCGAGGGGAGCGGTTTCTCTTTTTCGAAACCCAAGCGCACTCATTAATTTTATTTTTTTTAGCGGGTTACGATAAGAACCTAAAGTTATATATTTCCTCTGTCTGATCAGCTAGTGCTGCTCGACCGATGTTTCTTCTAACACAACCACGGATTTGTCAGGTTTGCAAGGTTTCCAGTTTGCCTCGTTCAAGGTGCCGAGAATTCTATTTCGCGGCTCTGTCATACAATTTTGTTGAGCCATCGCGTGTTTGGGGCAACTTGATCCCAAGGATGGCGCTGGCCACCTGAGTGCGCAGGATTTGTGCCGTGCCACCAGCGATCGTTAACATCCGCGCGTCCCGGGTCAGACGTTCCATTGGCAGGTCGCGTGAATAGCGCATTGAGCCATGAATTTGCAGAGCGTCCTGCGTGACTTTAAGCGTAGTTTCCGAGGCCAGCACCTTCGCCTGTGCCGCCGCCATGATATCGGGAAAGCCATCACCCGCGCCATCTGCAGCATCATGCAGCAATGCGCGCGACGCCTTCAGGCTGATCGACATATCGCTTAGCATCCATTGCAACCCCTGAAATTCGGCAATTGGCCGCCCGAACTGCATTCGGTTCAAGGCATAATCGCGCGCTTCCTCAAAGGCGCGCTGGGCAACCCCGAGCGCCACCGTGCCAGCCCCAACCCGTTGGGCATTGTAGGCATTCATCAATCCGGCAAATCCCTTTTTCAGGCCGGATGGGGGAATGACCACCATATCCTCTGGCACCTCCATGTCGGTGAAGCTGACATCGGTTTCCGGGATCCCGCGTACCCCCATTGCTGGCGTGCGCCGGCCGATGACAAGGCCCGGTGTCTCGTCAAGAATGGCGATAAAGCCCGCAATACCCTGACTAACGCCATTTTCCATAATCTTGGCAAAAATCAGATGGAATTTGGAGACACCACCACCGGTTATCCAATGCTTTTTGCCGTTGATGATGTATTTATCGCCGCGTTTGACCGCCGTTGTAGTCATTTCGGTGGCGGCACTGCCCGCATCTGGCTCAGTGATACAGATGGCAGGCTTGTCGCCAGCAAGGACATAATCGGCGGCAAAGCGCTTTTATCTGGCGGAGCCATATTTCATCACCGCGCCAATCGCGCCCATATTTGCCTCGACGGTAATCCGGCCCATGGTCGAACAGCAGCGCGCCATTTCCTCTATAACGAGAACGGTGTCCATATAGCTCAGTCCGCGGCCGCCATACTCGGTTGGAATCGTCATTCCCATAAAGCCGCCATCACGCAGTTTGGCGATGTTGTCATACGGATAAGTCTCGCTGCTGTCAGTCGCCGCCGCGGTGGGCTTGAAGGTCGTTTCCGCCAACTCATGCGCTCCATCCTTCAGCTCCCTCTGGTCTTTCGTCAATCTGGTCATGATCTCTCCTCTGCCTCCCATTTCGCCAGTTCGGCCAAAATCTCGTCATTATGCTCACCGCAGAGTGGTGGCGGCCGTCTGTAACTTACTTGTGTCTTGCTGAATTTGACCGGATTGCCGATCAGATCAACACCTTTGCTTCCCGCCGCAGAATGCGCCATGGTAATCTTCATGTCACGCGCTACCACCTGATCCGAGGCAAAGACATCCTCAACGTCATGAATGGCCCCAGCCGGGACATTGGCCGCATCAAGCGCCGCGACAAGGGCATCACGCTCCCATGTACCTATCTCCGCCTTCAGCAGGGGGATCAACTGGTCACGATTCTTCAGCCGCATCTGGTTTGTCTGGTATTCTGTGGTTTTGGCCAATTCCGCCCGTCCCAAAATGCTGCAAAAACGCGCGAACTGCGTGTCATTGCCTGCGGCAATGATCAGATGTCCGTCCTTTGTGGCAAAAACCTGATAGGGAACAATGTTTGGGTGTTGATTGCCCATTCGGTGTTGCGGCTCGCCCGAGACCAGATAATTAGTGCCGGAATTGATCAGCCAGGAAATCTGCGTATCAACAAGTCCGAGGTCGATATGCTGTCCCTCGCCAGTGGAATCTCTGTGTCGCAGCGCCGCCAGAATGGCCGTTGCCGCATACATCCCGCACATCACATCAGCAATGCCAACACCTACCTTCATCGGCTCACCCTCAGGATCGCCCGTCAGGCTCATCATTCCGCCAAAGGCCTGCGCCAGCAAATCATATCCCGGACGGTGTGCATTCGGCCCGGTTTGGCCAAAACCGGAGATCGAGCAATAGACAATCGCTGGATTGAAGGCGCTCAGACTAGCGTAATCCAAACCGTATTTGGCAAGCCCCCCGACTTTGAAATTCTGGATCACGACATCGCAATGCCTCGCCAGCCGGTGGATCAGCGCCTGCCCATCAGCTACGGTGATATCAACAGCCAAAGAGCGCTTGTTGCGGTTGGACGACAGAAAATAGGCGCTCTCACCTGATGTTGTGCCGGCATCATCACCCAGAAAAGGTGGCCCCCAAGACCGTGTGTCATCACCGAGTCCGGGCTTTTCGATTTTGATGACATCGGCGCCATAGTCACCCATCAACTGGGTACAGGTCGGTCCAGCCAGAATCCGCGACAGATCGAGAATCCGCAATCCGGATAGCGGGCCGCTGGCCATCATTGCCTCGGTTTCACTCATAACGCTGGTCTCCATCCTGAAGCGCGATCTGCACTGCTGTTCCGATCACTATTGTAAACCTATCTGGCAACACTGTTGTCGACAATGTTATATTTTAACAGTGCCAACACCATCCAGCCTGTCTTTCAATGATGCAAAATTTGCATCGGGTTGCTAAAGAAATAACCCTTTTTTTCGGCAGTTGATGCGGGCATGGTTATAAATTAATGAGAGTTTGAGATAGACATGCATGTCATTTTTATTAGCGACCTTGATGGCACCTTGCTCGGCCAAACTGATTTCCGTTTTGATGAAATAAAGGATGCGATCATCGAGCTAGTTGCCACTGGCATCAGCCTGATCCCTGCGTCAAGCAAAACCAAACCCGAGATAGAGAATTTTTGCCGGTCGCTTGGCGTTGACCTGCCCTTTATCTGCGAAAATGGCGCAGCGCTGGTAAACAGTCATTTTCTGCACCCGCAGGACGGACAGGACAGCGCCCTGACGGACAGTCATACCCTTGGGCGTGACCCAAAAATTCTGTTGGCGGAATGGCAGAACGAGATACCGGATACCCTGCGTGAGTTGTGTACGTTTCTGGATGACATGGAAACCTCCAAGCAGCAGACCATTCTTGGTCTTGAATGTGAGGCACTTGTCCGGGCGATGGATCGCAGTCATTCAGCGCTTTTTACCTTCCATGGTACGGCGGCGGACTTCGGTGCGTTGCAGGAGCAGGTGGAGAAGGCAGGATTGATGGTGCAGTGCGGTGGGCGTGTTTGCTCGCTATCGGCGCAGCATGATAAAGCCAGCTATCACCATATTATCAGGCAAATAATGGCAGACGAGCGCAACGCCCCGATTCTTGTTGGCTTTGGTGATGCGCCCAATGATGTATCGATGCTTCAGAGTTGCGACATTGCTTGCGTCATTCCCCGACCTGACAGCCAGCCCCTTATTCTTCCCGAACCACCACAGATGCTGGTTCAGGCAGAGATTCCTGCTCCGCTTGGTTGGCTTGAGAGCGCTAGACAGGCCCTTGACTTAATTGAACAGAAATACGGTGAGCAAAATGGGTGACGCATATCAGGATGGCATTGTTGCAACACTGCACAATTTCCGGACCAAATCGCTTGAGGATATTGAGGCGGAACTCAAACTGTTCTCTGGCTATCGGCCCATGGAGTTGGTGCTTCCCTGCCTGTATTCAGAACTTGAGGGGCCGGCGTTGCGGCATATTGTCGAGGAAATCAGCAAGGTAGATTATCTCAATCATGTGATAATCGGGCTGGACCGCGCTGACGAAGCTCAATATCGGGCAGCCCACTCCTTTTTTCAGAATCTGAAACAACCCTTCTCGCTGCTGTGGAATGACGGGCCACGGATCCAAAACATCCATTCCCAGCTTGTTGAACGCGGCCTTGCGCCGAACGAGCCCGGCAAGGGGCGCAATGTCTGGTATTGTATTGGCTTTGCCAATGCGAGGGGAAAGGCGGAAGCTATCGCGCTGCATGATTGCGATATTCTGACTTATGATCGCTCGTTGCTGGCCAGATTATTCTACCCGATCGCCAATCCGAACTACCAATTTGAATTCTGCAAGGGATATTACGCCCGCGTGGCAGGCGGCAAGATGAATGGCCGGGTCTCACGGTTGTTGTTGGCACCACTATTAATAGCTATGGAACGTGTGCTCGGCCGTAATGACTATCTCGATTTTCTGCGAAGTTTTCGCTATCCGCTTGCCGGAGAATTTTCTTTCCGGCGGTCGCTGATACCAGAGCTCAGAATTCCCTCTGACTGGGGGCTTGAAGTGGGAATCCTGTCCGAGATGCACCGCAATCAGGCGAGCAACCGCATTTGTCAGGTCAATATTGCGGACACCTACGACCATAAACATCAGCCACTTTCCGAGGATGATCGGAGTGCGGGCCTGTCGCGCATGTCGTCGGATATCTCAAAGGTGCTGATCCGCAAACTTGCGACCAAGGGCCATTGTTTTGGCCATGAGACCTTTCGTACAATCAAGGCTACCTATTTCCGCATCGCGCTCGACATGGTGCGCATCTACCAGACTGATGCGGAGTTGAATGGCCTGTCCTTCGACATTGATGCCGAGGAGCGCGCGGTCGAGCTGTTTGCCGAGAACATCATGCGCGCGGGAGAGGAATTCTATTATTCGCCCATGGAAACGCCGTTCACACCATCGTGGACGCGGGTTCTCTCGGCGGTTCCGGATATTGGCTATCAACTTCGTAAAGCCGTTGATGCTGACAATCAGGCGCTGTAATGACTGCGGTAGAGACCAATTACTATGAAGGGTTGAAACACCGGTTTGTGAACATCTATCGGGATGTTGACACTGCCATCATTGGTGCGATTGCGGACCGCGTGCTGGCGCGTCTCGATGGTGCGTCAACTCCCGGCATTGGAGCCGCGTCACTTTGGGACGAGTCCAGCTGCCTGTTGATCAGCTACGCCGACAGCATTACCGATGGCCGCAAATCACCTCTTGCCTGTCTTGGCGAATTTGTCGAAACGCATTTGGACGATGTCATTGACAGTGTGCATATCCTGCCGTTTTTCCCCTCTACCGGAGATGATGGTTTCTCGGTGATGGATTACCGGGCCGTTGACCCACGGCTTGGCTCTTGGGGTGATCTGACAAACATGTCATCTTCGCGAAAGATCATGGCCGATGTCATTTTAAACCATGGCTCAAGATCCAGCGTATGGTTCAGGCAGTTTGTTGATGGCGAGGCACCGGGTAGTGGTTATTTCTTGTCGGTTAATGATGATTTCGATGTTTCGCACGTCATCCGCCCGCGTGAACATGCCCTGCTGCAACCGGTGACAACAGTCGGCGGGGAAAAGAAAGTCTGGTGTACCTTCAGCGAGGATCAGGTTGATTTTGATTTTTCCAATCCGCTCCTGCTCGAGGAATTCATCAGCATTATTCTCGATTTTATTGATCACGGTGTTCGTATCCTGCGCCTCGATGCGGTGGGTTTTTTGTGGAAGGAAACCGGAACCAGCTGTCTCAATCTGCGCCAGACACATGCAATCATCCAGCTTATCCGCTACATCGCCGATATTTATGATGATGAGACCGTCATCGTCACCGAGACCAACCTGCCAAATCAGGAGAATCTGAGCTATTTCGGTAACGGCAATGAGGCCCACTGGATTTATAATTTTTCGCTGCCACCATTGATCCTCTACTCGTTGCTTTTCGCGGATTCCAGCATTTTGCGGCGCTGGAGCATGAGCATGCCACCGGCCCTGATGGGGACCAGCTACCTCAATTTTCTCTCCTCGCATGACGGATTTGGTATGCGCCCGACCGAGGGCCTGCTTGATGAGACGCAGCGCCAGCGCCTGCTTGATCGGTTGGAAGCGAATGGCAGCCTGTTTTCACGCCGCGCCAAAGCCGATGGAACAACAAGCGTCTATGAAGCCAACACAACGTTGTTCAGCGCGCTGGAAAAAAGTGATGGTGACCCAACCGGTGCGCTGATTTCAGCACGATTTGTCGCTGCTTATGCGCTTATGTTCGGTCTGGAGGGGATACCCGCGATTTACTTCAACAGTCTTATCTCCGCGCAAAATCACACCGACGGTGTTGCCCGGTCGGGCATGAAACGGCGGATCAACCGGCAGAAATTCGAAAAAGACTGGCTTGATGACAAGCTCTCAGATCCGATGAGCCCGGAAAGTATCGGTCTTGAGACACTGAAAAACCTTCTGACGATCCGCAAACTGCAACCGGCGTTTCATCCCAATGCAACGCAATTCACCCTTCAGTTGGGGGCTGAACTTTTTGGCGTTTGGCGGCAAAGCCATGATCGCAAGCAAAGCATTTTCGCGATCACCAATTTGTGTGCCAGCGAGCAGGCTCTTGATCTCTCCGCGATCAATCTGATCGACACGGAAAATTGGCATGATCTGATAACGAAACAACAGATTGAAATTAGGGGAGGATATATAACGATGTCTCCCTATCAGACCGTATGGATTACGAATCACGCGGCGCCTGCATCACGGTGAGGGTGCTCGTGGCACGCTTTTTAATACATCCTAGGGCAGCCCAGTTGGTCGGCCAAATCTTCAACAGAATCTGTAATAATGGTCCAGTCGCTGGTTGCCGCGAAATCAACCCTCTGGTCGATGCCGTATTCTGTCGGCCGATTGATATAGGCAGTCTGCATACCCTCATTGCGAGCCGCCGCGAGATCATCATTATGCGCTGCAGCCATCATCACTTGTTCGGGCTCAAGTTGAAGAAGGCGTATCGCGTTCTGGTAGACGGCAGGGTCGCGTTTAAACGCGCGATGCATGTCACTGGAAAAAATGAAATCCCATGGGATGCCTGATTTTTTTGCCATAGTTGCCAACAACATCAGTGAGCCGTTTGATAAAGGCGAAATCATGAATTTTGACTTGATACGGATCAAGCCAGGCAGGCTGTCGGGCCATGGGGTCAGCCGGTGCCACGCCAGATTGAGATGAGAGCACTCATCCTCGTCAAGCATGGACAGACCAAATTCCGGCAAAATTTTATCCAGCCTTTGGCGATGAATGAAATCGATTGACACAAATGCCTCTTTTCCTGCTGTTACGCGTGCCATGCCCGGGGCATATCCTGCGCGCCAGGCTCTTGCGAATGCGTCGCCGTCAAAATTGTCCACTCCTTTGGAATGGGCAAGCCTCTTGCTTTCCTTGGCAATCGATGTGCGCCAATCCACAATCGTTCCAAATGTGTCAAAAAGAACTGCTTTGATCATTCATTCCCCGTTTTTAGCCAACCCCAGGTGTTTTGCCCGCACTGGTCTGCCAGCCATCATGTTACGCATGTTTTTCGTATCCTGCCATTGGCCAGTGCCTCTTTGCCATTCCGGTGCCACCCCCACCCCACATCTGCGTCGGAGTTGCTTATTCAGGTTGCTGGTTGAGATCGGTCTCATATCCAAAGGGCGTGGTTATTGGTTGGCAGTGTTAAGCCTCTCACCTCAAACCGTGGTAGTTTGTTAAGGCTGTTATTCATAGATCTAAATTGTGCTTGATTGTGGCTCAACTATGGGCTCAGCAAAAATGCATGAGGCTAATTCAAAGGAGGCTATCTTATCTCCAAGAAAATCGCAGTGGGTATGATTTAACGACTCCAAAGATGGGATTTAGTTAGTCAGCTGCGGACCCCTATTTTGTTTTATAAGCGAAGCTTTTTGCCAAAGAATTTGATTGCATTTTCATTACCAAATGTGAAGGGCTTCCCGTAAATTTTTATAGTTCGACTTTGAATACAACAGCGTCATCCGCAGCCAAAACAAGAGACAACGTGAATATCTCTCAGACTTCTTAAATGAAAAATTAGACAATAACAGAAATTTAAGTCACTTAATTTAAATTGCTTTTAGCGATTTTATTCACAATTTCGAATGGGTTCTAGTAAGAAAAAATAATTGCTCGCCACATGACACAAACAAAGGGGATCTAGGGTTGCTTGTCTTTGAAATGGGTGTGATTTCTGTTATTTTCCATAAGCTCTATTTTGTTCTTCTTTATTTTTTCATGCACTCCGTTCACCATGTCATCCAAGTGCATGTAAAGGGCGTCGTAGTCCGACACCTCTAAAATCCATTCTGCCACCAAGTGATGATGTTCTTCTGGAAAGTGGGCGTACAAGGTTTTCTCTACCGGAGTTCTAGCAGGTTTTTTTATCATAAAATTGAGGGCCTCATTAATATCAACAACTGCGTTACTAGTTAAAATTCGTTGAAAAGATTTGCTCCCAAAATTGGATTTTGTGATGGTCTTTCTGCAAAAAAACTTACACGCAAAAGAGGGAATAGCCATACAATTTATTATATGATCTTTAGTGTTTTAGGCCATTTTTTGTTTTATCTACGGATCATTGATGGAATACAATTTAGCTTGAGCGTAGGTTAATAATGGTAGGGCTAGAGGTTTGGAGGCGATAGAAAAATGGCTAAACTCGGATTCATAGGGTTAGGTCAAATGGGTAGTGCAATGTGCCCTAACCTAATTGATAGTGGTCACGATTTACAGGTATTTGACATTTCTAAAAAGGCAGTAGATGCCATTGGAAAGCTGGGCGCTAAGGTTGCAAGCACTCCCAAAGAGGCCGCGCAGGGTTGTGAGGTCATTTTTACCATTCTCCCCTTTGGAGCGATTGTAGAGGATGTGGTTTTTGGTCCTGATGGAGTTTCTGAGGGCATGGCTAATAACGCGTTATTTGTTGAAATGAGCACTATTCAGCCCGACGAATCACGGTCTATTGGCAATCGGTTATCTCAAAAGGGTTTATCGATGGTTGATGCGCCCGTGGGCAGAACTTCTGCTCACGCGAAAAACCGAAAATCAACTTTTATGGTGGGTGGTGCAAAGGATGATTTTGAACGTGTTTTGCCATTTTTAGAATGCATGGGCGAAGCAGTCACTCATTGTGGGGAGCTTGGCTCCGGAGCCACTGTAAAATTGGTAAACAACTATATTGCTGCGGTGTCAAATCTTGTGAATGCTGAAGGCTTGGCGCTTGGGTTAAGCGCTGGTGTGAGCCAGGAAATAATGGTGGAAGTAATATCCAAAACACCAGCTGGACTTGGCCACATCACAACGACTTGGCCTGAAAAAGCATTGAAAGATGATGAGTCGCCAGCATTCATGCTTGATTTAGCACGCAAAGATATTGGGTTGGCATTAGCAGCTGGTTCAGCTTCAAAAGTATCGCTCGTGACTGGTGCAGTTGCTCATGAGATGTATAACTTGGCCAGCGCTCACGGCCATGGTCAAGAAGACTGGACCACAGGAATTTACCGAACCGTAAAAAAACTATCAAAAATTAACTGATTTAAACGCAGTGACTCTTAATTTAGTCTGACGAAGCATCACAAACAAAGGCCTTTCACAATTCCGCTGAGGGTCAGTAAGTAACTCTGCCAAAATGTACCATCATCCTTCGTTTATAACGACAACCACGTCTATAGCTTAATAGAAAAGAAGGTGTGTCTGGAAATTGCACCCAGGTTTTTTATGTGATGCTCTTCGATAAGGTTGTAGTCAACTACTTATGAATACTCGGCATCACTATTTCGGTTTGTCACGCCAGATCAACGTTTGCTTTTACAACAAACAAAGACTTGCCGGAATTGCCGTAATAAAGTGAAACAGGTTCGGGCGCGCTGCATCAGATCACTCTTAGAGTGCTTGCAGTTAGGAACACCGAGATATTTTGAAAAATCTTGGAAGTTATTTCTTATAAAAGGCAATGGAAAAAGCAGTCGTCACACATAAGCTATCTTCCTTCGTAATTCTCTGCCAATAGTCGCAACACCTAATTTGTCAGGTGCATCTGGATATTAATTAACTCGTTCGTTTCGTAAGCGCGGAGGCTGTCGCCGGTCGTATGGCAGAAATTGAAGCGGCTCCAAAACGAGAGTGGGTCGTGCAAAGAATTAGTTAGCGTCGATATGGGAAACATCGTTTTCAACCCCAACATCAGATATGGTATATTAAACTAAAGTTTTCTTCAGATTTTCTAAATCAAAAGATCACGATTTCAGCACTAACAACAAGGTGTCGGCTTGGATATTTTTATCGGTAGTGCAGACATATATCGATTGAAAAGGGGTGAATTGATGCAACAACCTAATTTTGCTTTCTTGCCAAAATTAGACGAGGCCAGCGCTTGGCGAGGCGTGGATTTGCAAAAGTCAGAGGATCTCTGGACCTACGAGTTGAGCGAGGCAGATGTTCAAGAATTAGAGAACGCAGCCTCAGAATTTTTACTGTCAAATAGACCTTTAGGCCAAATATCACCGAAAAATTTTGTTTTAAATCGTCTTGTTAGAATTTTAAAAGACACACAGAGACATCTAAAAGATGGCATTGGTTTCAGAGTGATAACCGGTCTTCCCACCTCCAGCTATTCTGCCGAATTTGCTGCAACTATATTTTGTGGCATCGGCAGTTACATAGGAGTTGCTAGATCACAAAACGCTGCCGGTCATCTGCTGGGGCACGTGCGTGATACTGGAGCAGATGTGAGGTCTACTAAAGTGCGCGTTTATCAGACCAATGCACGCCAAACTTTTCATACCGACAGCGCAGATGTCGTTGGGTTGTTATGCTTGCGAGAAGCAAAAGTCGGAGGGGACTCAATGCTAGCCTCGAGTTTAACTGCGCTAAAAGAAATCGTTAATAATCGACCTGAACTTGTAAAGGCACTGTTTGAACCGGTGGCATATGACCGGCGAGGTGAAGTGGCGGAGGGACAGGACCCCTTTTTGTCTATACCCGTTTACAATTGGTATGAGGGTTTTCTCTCATGTATATACCATCGCACCTATATAAATTCAGCTCAGAGATATGAAAAGGCGCCAAAGCTAACTGAGTGCCAGGTTGAAGCCTTAAATGAATTAGATCGCATATTAGAGGACCCTTCTATTCACCTAAAGATGAGATTAAAGCCTGGTGATATGCAATTTGTTTATAATCATTGCCTGTTACATGACAGAACTGAGTTCGTAGATTGGGAGGATGCTGAGAAGAAAAGACATCTCTTGAGACTGTGGCTCTCACTTCCTGAAGACCGTCCTTTGCCACCAGTCTATGAGCAAAGATATGGTGATTTAACTGTAGGTAACCGCGGAGGAATTCTCACCGAAAAAACTGTCTTGAAGGCGCCAGTTTTCGACTAGTGGACGTGGGCAAGAAACCTAATCTTTTGGCTTCGCAAATATAATGGCGTTAAAAATTAAGCGCTTTACTACCAATAAATTCCGAGGAAACGGGTGATGATCTAACTCTATTTTGCAGCCAATTGGAATGAGCGAAAACTCTATACAGAGTTCAATATTTTATAATTAAAACAACGCCTTAATCGGCAGATTCAGTTTTAAAAACTTTTGTCAGATTATTTCTTTGAACACAGATTTCTTGATATTGATGTCATGTTTTTATTCGGCAGCTTTTTCAAATTGCATTGCGTAACCGTCCCGAGTTTGTGGCGTTCGAATACCAAGAATTTTACCCGCGATTTGTGTCCGCAATATTTGTGCAGTACCGCCGGCAATAGTGAACATTCGAGCATCTCGTGTAAGTCGCTCTAATGGGAGTTCGCGCGAGTAACCCATGGATCCATGTATTTGTAGGGCATTTTCAGTTACCTTAAGAGCTGTTTCCGAGGCTAAAACCTTTGCTTGCGCCGCTGACTCCATGTCTGGAAAACCGTCGCCTGCCCCAGCGGCGGCGTCGTGCAACAATGCACGAGAAGCCTTTAGGCCAATCGACATGTCGGCCAACATCCATTGTAACCCTTGAAACTCAGCTATCGGGCGACCAAACTGATGCCTATGCAGCGCATAATTTTTTGCTTCTTCATAGGCGCGCTGAGCGATTCCCAACGCAACAGTGCCTGCGCCCACTCGTTGAGCGTTGTATGCATTCATCAAACTGCCGAAACCTTTTTTCATTCCTGACGGGGGGATTAAAACCATGGTTTGATCAATTTCCATATCCTCGAAGGTCACATCAGTTTCGGGTATGCCTCTAACACCCATTGCAGGTGTTCTTCTTCCAATCTTCAAGCCCGGGGTCTGATCCAAAATAGCAATAAAGCCAGCTATTCCTTGTTCAATGCCGTTCTCCAAAACTTTTGCAAACACGAGATGGAATTTTGATACGCCGCCTCCTGTGATCCAGTACTTTTTGCCGTTTAAAATATATTTATCACCTTTTTTAATGGCCGTGGTTGTCATCTCCGTTGCGGCGCTTCCAGCATCGGGCTCAGATATCAAAATTGCAGGCTTATCGCCAGAAAGTACGTAATCGGCTGCAAGACGCTTTTGGATTTCAGTGCCGTATTTCATTACCGCGCCAATAGCGCCCATATTTGCCTCAACCGTAATTCTTCCCATGGTAGAGCAGCAACGTGCCATCTCTTCAACCACTAGTACTGTATCAAGGTAATTGAGGCCTCTGCCTCCATACTCTGTGGGGATAGTCATTCCCATAAAGCCGCCATCCCTCAAGGCTCCAATATTTTCCCACGGATAGGCTTCAGTTCTGTCGGTTTCATCCGCTGTGGGTAAAAACACACTTTCAGCAAGCTCGCGCGCTTTAGCCCTTAGTGAAATTTGATCGGGAGTGAGGATGCTCATTTTGTGACCTAATATTATTTGTGAAAAATGACGGCACGGTGTTAGAATGATACAATAAATCGTGTATTCACAGGGAAGTCCAATGATTATTTCTGAAGAACGTCATCATGGAATATTATCATGAAGTGCTCTGTTTATTTGGTCCATCTTATAGTGCCGCTGCCTCTTCACAAAAACACTGATTTAGCCCAAAAGTTTCTTTCAAAAAAAGTGGTTTCGTAGATGGAGTGCATGAATATTAAAGGTGGATGCTATTGTGGCGCTATTCGCTATGAGTTTGAGGGAGATGTAACAGCATCATTCCAGTGCCATTGCCGTGAGTGCCAGTATATAACCGGAGGACATGCCAACCCCGTTTACGTTTTACCACAAGATAAATTTACCTTTGTCAAAGGCAGTCCGGCGACATTTAGTCGAACAGACCTTACGGAACCCGTAAAACGTTTTTTTTGCGCTGATTGTGGAACCCCACTTGGGAGCATTTCTCCAAAAAGGCCGGAAGCCTTTATATTGAAAGTTGGCACAACGGACGAGCCTAAAAAATGGACTCCGCAATTTGCGTTATTCACCTGTGACATGCAACCTTTCCAAAATCTTCCAGATAACGTTCCAAGTTTTGAAAAGAGACCGCAACCACCAAGCCAGTAAACCTGTCAAAAGCTATGCGATCGGGATCCAGATTTTTTTAGCTTTGCTTTTTTAACGTTTAAGCCATGCTAAAACTGTGGCCTAGGTTCTATTTTTGTTTTAGGGCTGTAAACTAGGTCGGGATCACTGACTGAAATTTTAGACCATTAAATTTTTTATGGGTTACTATAGCGTTTTACCGTAACGCCGGATATCGCGTTGCTTTACCCTAAAACAGGTTTAGCTTGTTCTGCCCTGGGACTTACCATTTTGAGTTGACGCTGGAATTTAACGCCAAACCTTATTTCAATCGATCAAGGTTAGTGATTTGGAAAAGATTGATTTTACAGTACCCGAAGACCTCGAGCATCACTTCATTAAATTAGATGGACGAAATATTCATGTAGCGGTGTGTGGTTCTGGAAAACCCATAATGTTGGTCCATGGTTGGCCAGAATTTTGGATGGCTTGGCTCCCTCTCGCCAACCAATTAAAGCAAAAATATACAGTTTTTATGCCTGACCTCTATGGGTTTGGCAAAAGTGATAAGCCGGCAGCAATTTCTGAGGAACTTGGGCCAAGATTTCATGCAAATGATTTAAATGACCTAGTAACCCATTTTGGACTCGAGTGTCTCGTCACTATTACTCACGATGTCGGAGCTTGGGTAATCCAAGATTTAATGTTAACTCAACCGTCAAAGGTTTTTGCCGGAATTTTTTTTAACTGCCCTAACTCTTCCATAGGGACACGGTGGTTGACTGATGGCCATATAAACAAAATTTGGTATCAGTCCCTCATTCAATTAGATTGGTCTGTCAACCTAATTGGGTATAACAAAGACACTTGTGGTATTTTTTTGGAGGCAATGACCAAAGAAATTTGTTATCAAAAACATGCCTTTGACGCAGTTTTTGATAGCTGGGTCGAAAATTTTATGTCACCAAACGCTTTGGCAGGTAGTTTTTCTTGGTACAAGAGTATCAACAAAATGCGTTTAGAAAGCATAGAACAAAATTTGTCGTCCCAGGAACGAAAACAAAAAAGCACAAAATTGATTGAGGCACCATGTTTGTCTTATTGGGGTAAACATGATCCAATTTTGAAATCTGAATGGCGACACACTTTGTCTGATCACTTTCGAGATATCGAAGTGAGATTAGCAAACGAAGCAGGCCATTACGTGCACATTGAAACGCCGTCATCGTCATTCAAAATGATTTCAAACTTTTTGGAGAGGATTAAGTATTAATTTTTTCAGAAAATAAAAAAACATCATGCAGAGGAGCCTAAATCCCTTTGTCGAGAGAAAATATGGGTTTTGAGGAAAGAATAACTCAAATATGAATTTGATTGGATATCCATAGCAACCTGGCAGACCCAAATTCCGAAATTTTTTAAATGTTGGTAGCAAAAACGTGGCAATTACCCGCTTTTTAACTGATAAAAAATATTGGGTGCATCTTTATTTTGGCT
Source organism: uncultured Alphaproteobacteria bacterium (assembly GCA_913031285.1). GTDB lineage: Bacteria > Pseudomonadota > Alphaproteobacteria > Rhodobacterales > Rhodobacteraceae > LFER01. The sequence continues at coordinate 15,447 of CAJWEI010000013.1, forward strand.
CAGAAGTAAAAATTTCAGGGAGTTAAAACCGTTCTTCCAACTACAACCCCATTTCGTAAGTCTTCAATCGCCTGATTTGCCTTTTCCAAGGGGAGAGTGTGGATGGGAATTTTTATATCAAGGCCACCTTTTACCAATTCTACCAATTCTTTACATTCTTCCAAAGTCCCGACATAAGATCCTATTATTTTTAACATTCTGAAAGACAGGGGTGGTAACGATATCTCATGAGAGCCCCCATGTAATCCGACGTGGACATGCGTTCCGCCTTTCCTAAGGACTGATAAACCTAGCTCCATTGTTTGAGTGACCCCAACAAGATCAAGGCATGCCGCCACCCCATTGTCATCGAACACAAATTCCAAAATTTTATCTTGAGGATCATCAATTGTGCTGACGACAGTAAAATCTGCACCAATATCCCTAGCAATTTCCAATTTTGTATCGTCTATGTCGAGGACAATCAACTTAGCTTTTGTCAAAAATTTTGCGATACTAATCGCTGCCAGACCAAGTCCGCCAGCCCCGATAATTACCAAGCGATCTGCTTCAGTTAAACTTCCAAGGTTTAATTTCTTCAACGCACTATAAACTGTTAGACCGGAGCAGGAGAGCGTGCACGCTAGATGAGGGTTGATCCCTGTATAATCAATCAAGAATTTTTTGTGGGGAACTATGACGTGATCTGAGTAGCCTCCGTCTACCCTAGTTCCAATAATCTTCGGTGCATCGCACACTTGTGTCATCCCGACTTTGCAAGATTGGCAAATTCCACAGTTTATCCAGGGGTATATCAAAAATGATTTTCCAATCAGATGCTCTTGCTCATTTGACCCAACGGAAATGACCTTGCCAACTGGCTCATGTCCAAGGGTGAACGGAGGAACAACCCCCCTAGAACTAACGGAAAAAGAATTTCCTCCACCCAAATCAAAAAAACCTTGATGTATGTGTAAATCGCTATGGCAGACGCCGCATGCCTCTACAGCCAAAAGTATTTGGTCACCAGTGGGAAGTGGTGTTTCATATTCTCTCAATTGGAGCGGTTGGCCCCAATCAATAATTTGCATCGATCTCAATGTGTAACTCCTTGCTAGGATGGTGTGCAGTCTTTAATAGGACAACTTTTTTTCAAAGAGATTTCAAGCTAACTGAATGCTGTGTTTGTTGTCCAACTGAACACGCTGAACAACAAAATTAGATTTCGTTAACTTTGCACAATTTTTCTAATGGGATGGATTTTAGGCTTGCGTTTTAAGTGTGTTTCGATGTTGTCACTAATATAGCTCTGTTATCAGTCAGATCTTGGGCCAGTGTTTATCATACTGGGACGCTCCGAAAATTCAGAAAACCAATCCCGTAAGTATCGGTTTTTCTTCCGCCAGCCTCGGTTGTCGTGCCGGTAGTCCAAATATCCTAATGCGCATCCGAGTGCAATCTGAGCCATATTTAATCTGCCGCTGATAATTTCAGCGGGTTTGTTATTGTAGTAATCAAGCGTGCGCTCTATTTTTCTCCACAAATTCTCAAGCCACTCATAACTTTGATGTTCTTTGTCTCTAAACCTGTTCTCATAAACCATCAAAAGTGCGGCGTCTAAAATGCCATCAAAATTTGCTTCTGCTGTCTTTATGCTCCACTCTAAACTTTTACTTGCCAAATAAAGATCGGATTTTCCAACTGCGTTGAAATAAGAGCATATTACTCTGCTATCAAATATAGCCGTCCCATCTGCGAGAATTAGGGTTGGGATCTTGCCAAGCGGTGAGACACCAACCAAATCATCAACAACACCGAGTGGATTTGTGCGAACGCTTACAATCTCAACACTTTCAAGGAGGTTGACCTCATGCAGAGTAGCCATCACCTTCCGCACATAGGGCGACCGATCCGAGTGAAATAACTTCGACTTTTCCATAACTTGCTCCCACGAAAACTACTCAGATTAGTTGTAAATCTGTCATCAGTTGTATATTTTTTTCTGTGGCATTAGATGTTTCTAGCGCACAAAAAATTGTGGTCTTCGACACATTAGCACGTCATCATAATGTGTGGTTGCTCAAATTTTTTAAATGAGAGTTGCGTGGCATGTTTTGTTAAAGGTACGCTTTTAGAGTCAGAGCTATTCGAGGAGTGAAAGCGATGAATCAAAATAAACGGCAAAATATTTTATTTATTCAAACCGACCAGATGACGGCTTTTGCTCTGAACCAATATGGTAACCCGATCGTAAAGACCCCTAATCTTGACAGGTTAGCTGCTCGAGGCGTGGTTTTTAAAAATGCTTATTGTAATAATCCAATCTGTGCTTCCTCGAGGTTTTCAATGATGTCAGGCCAGCTTTCTTCTAGAGTTGGCGCTTACGATAATGCAGCTGAATTTCCGGCCCAAGTGCCAACCTTTGCTCATTATTTAGTAGATTTAGGATATAAAACTTGTCTTTCTGGTAAGATGCACTTTGTAGGCCCAGATCAACTCCATGGCTTTCAGGAGAGGGTAACCACAGACATTTATCCGTCTGATTTTGGATGGACGCCAGATTGGCTGGTTGAGGGTCACCAGCTTCCACCGTCAGGTATGTCAATGAGGAGTGTAGTTGAGGCTGGAGTATCTGAGCGCAGCATGCAAATTGATTACGATGAGGAGGCTTGCCATCAGGCGGAGGTTAAGCTTTGGGAATATGCAAGGTCTGCAGATAAATCCCCTTTCCTTTTGGCTGTCTCCTTTACGCATCCGCATAATCCATTTACCACCCAATCTCGTTTTTGGGATATGTACGACCACAGTAGAATCAATTTGCCAAGTGTCGCGTCAATCCCATTGGAGCAACGAGATCCCTGGTCGCAACGATATTATTATCTCATTCGAAATGATGAACACATTGTAACCGAAGATGATATTCGGAATGCGCGACATGCCTATTACGGTATGGTCAGCTACATGGATGATATGGTTGGTCGCCTGATGAATGTGTTGGCGGAGAGTGGTCTAATCGAAAACACCCTAATTGTTTTTACAGCTGACCATGGAGAGATGCTCGGTGAGAGGGGGATGTGGTATAAGTTCAATCCATATGAATGGTCTGTTCGGATACCCTTAATTATTTCCGCCCCCGGTGGTTTGACGGGGCATGTAGCGGACGAACTAGTGTCCCTTGTCGATATGTTGCCCACTTTCGCTGAAATTGGTTCAGGCGATACGAATTTTAAACCCATTGATCCGCTAGACGGCAAATCTTTATTGCCCATTCTTTATGGAAAGCCCCTAGAGTCACCAAATGAAGTTTCAATTGAATTCACGGCAGAGGGAACTTTTGCACCGGCATTAATCCTTCGCCAAGACAATATCAAATATGTCTACTGTGAGACTGATCCGCCAATGATGTTTGATCTGGATAAAGACGAGGGAGAATTAACAAATCTGTGCCTTGAAAAAAGCTACGCTCATAAGGCACGCGAAATGGAAAACGAAATATTGAAACGTTGGGATCCAATTAAATTGAAAGAAGACATTATTGCAAGCCAGCAGCGCCGACATTTTGTCCAACGTGTCTTGGTAAAGGGAAATTGCAAGCCATGGGATTTTCAACCCACGTTTGACGCATCAAAACAATTTCTTCGCACCGGTAATAGCCCCACTGCGGTCAAGGGGTTAGCCAGGTATCCATTTGTTAGCCCTAAAAAACCAGACACTCCAAGACATTGATTGAAAATCAGAGGCGGAAGAAAAATCCCGGCGGATTAGGCTAATTATGTGGAGGAGAGAATTGTCAAATTTTTAGATTATCAGATGGTTAAATATCCATTTGAACTCGCTCCACTCGTTCAATGATCTTCATAGCGCCATTTGCAAATTCTATATGTTTAGGGTGCGACCGATAGTCTTCCCACGCATGTTGGTTTTCAAACAAAATAATAAGACCAAAGTCCATTGATGTATTCTCAATCTTTAAATCGGGACCGAATTCGAATTTAATGATGCCGGGAACAATTTTAGAAATGGATTGGAGCCCTTGACACATCAATTTTATACTTGGATCACCTACGCCTTCTCTAAATTTCATCAATGTGACTTGTACAAATGCCATGGTAGAAACCTATTCGATTGACGTTTTTACTCGCATATCAATCAGTCCAGATGTCATTGGTGAGGGATCCGCTGTCGTTTTTATTTCCAAACATGCTGTTTTGCCACTTGCCCAAGCGCGCTTTAAGGCTTGTTCAATGTCATCTGGTTTTTCAATTAATTCAGCGTAAGCTCCGGCCGCCTCAAAAATTTTATAATAATCAATATTCCTTAGTGAAGTGCCGCACTCCCGACCCCACATTGCCTTCTGCTGATTCTTAATCATACCCCATTGGCTATTATTCGCGATTACAATGGTCACTGGGGCATCATAATCTATCGACGTTTCCAAAGGGGTGAAGCCGGGGGCGAGGCCAATAGAACCATCCCCTGTAACCAACACAACCCTCGATCCCGGTCTAGCTAATTTTACCGCAGTTGCAAAGGCCGGCCCTGTGCCCATCTGCTCCCATGGACCGGGCGCAATGATGCCGCCGATTTTTTTACCCTCTTGTGCCCAGATATTGAGCGCAGCCTCACACCAACATGCAATATCTCCACCATCGATAATTAGAAAATCTTCTTCATTCAACGCTGATATGACGTCATAACAAACCCTAAGAGGGTGAATAGGATTGCTATTATCTAGCAATTGAGGCCCCATTTTTTCGTTATGTTCAGCTCTTTTTTGCCTTAGCCTGCTAACCCAGGATCCGTCATGAGTTTTCATACCCTCTTCGCTAAGGAGTGACTCTATAAACGTAAATATACCCGAGCATATTCTTTCCTCTGCCAACATATTGTCACTTAATTCACGCGCTGTTGGATTAACTGTAATCAATTTAGTGTTAGGAGAAATCAAAGGGGCCTCTCCAAAATTTATTGGAAAGTCTAATTGACCACCAAGCATGAGGATCACGTCCGTTTCGTCACTGATTAACCGTGAACATGGGTTTTGGTGATAATCAAATAATCCAAGGTGCAGGTCGTTGGACATGTCCATTGGTTTTATATGAGTAAATGGAGTAAATAGTGGCAAATTTAACTTCCGTGTTAACATTTCACAAATCTTTTCAGATCTGGAATGCCAAACACCAGCCCCTGCAATCAGAACAGGTTTTGAAGCCTCATTTAATGCTGTTTTCACTAAATCGATGTCTTTTGGATTTGGGTAGGTTTGGTGTATTTTTTTCCTTTTAGGGTCAAAAAAACGGCTAGTGGCCTTTGGCTTATCGTCTATTTGTCCTGTAAACAGGTAATTTGTGGGAATTGTGAGTTGTACAGGGCCAGTTGGATGTTGATTAGCGATATCAAAAGCTTTGTCAAAAAACCAATCAATTTTGGAGGCATTGTTGACTTCGATAGAATATTTTGTGATTGGTCGAACTACTTCTTGTTGAGGTAATTCTTTGAAACCTTTGTTGTCAAAGTTGTTCGAGTTAGAAGAAATCCCGATAAAAACGACCGGGTCTCCCGCGTAATACGCTTCAGCCACAGCGGAAATATAATTTGTGAAACCACTTGGCTCAGCGAGACAAATTGAAACCTCTCTATTCAGGCGGCTTGTCGCGACCGCTAAAAATCCTGCTTCCATTTCGTTTCGGGCAGAAATTATTTCGATATCATGATCCAAACAAGCAATAGTGACTGGATTAATGAACCCTCCACAAAGTGAGAATATTCTCTTGATGCCTTTGTCTCGCATAGAACGAGCTAGGAGATGCCCCCCCGTGATCTTCCCAGGCTTGGTTTTGCTGATATCATTCATGAATTTTATCCAGTCTATCCGTCCTTGCGTTTGCCCTGAACAATGCCATCAATTATCATAGCGATAAATAAAATCGCTAAGCCGGCTAAAATGCCTTGCCCAACCGAAGCGTATTGCAACGCCTCCAAAACATCTTCTCCAAGTCCTGCTGCACCAATCAATGATGCAACTACGACTGTTAAAAGACTAAGCAGAATGGTTTGGTTCATACCTGTACGTATTGATTTTGCGGCCAATGGCAGGTCAACCTTTGTCAACAAATACCAATTATTAGCACCATAGGCTATGGCGGCTTCCCTTATGGAGGCAGGGACGCCCTGAAGGCCCAGCACCGTGAGCCGTACTGAAGGTGGCATCCCAAAAATCAGACAAGTAACAACAGCAGCGGGCTTGCCCGTTCCGAATATTGTGATAATGGGTATCATATAAACAAATGCAGGCATGGATTGCTGGAAATCTAAGATTGGTCTGATAAACTTATAGAACTTAGGTCGTCTCGATGCATAGATGCCAAGCGGAACACCCAAACCAATGGCAATAAAAGCGGCAGTTCCAAGCAAAGCAAGAGTTTGCATCGAGAGAACCCAAAGACCGGCTAGCCCCATATAGATTAGGAATGCGCCGGCCCAAAGAGCTGCTCGCAAACCAGATGTTATGGTGGTCAGGGCCACGACAATGGCGATCGTAACCATCCATGGTGTTCCAGTAAAAATTAATTCCATCAAATCAAGAACCGACCGGATGAACCAACTAATGCTATACCAAAAACCCTCACCGCTGAGTGTTACCCAGTCAAAGAAATTCTCGATACCCACAATAGCTTCATCTCGAAAAGATGACGTAGTCGGGAAGCTTGACAGCAAATTCACTTGGCCAGGTCGTGCAAATTCAATCGCTGTCACAAAAATAATGGTGCAAGAAAAAAGTACAGCGAAAGCGATGTTAAGAGGACGAATAACGGCTACACCAACCCCCTTGGATAACCATTCAGAAAATCTACGCTCTAAGACAATATTAGCGGAGATACATTGAACAACTCTTGCGCTAATTAACAACAAAATACCAAATAAGATTACCCAAATACGAGAGGCTTCGGCGGCGATGATTTCGTTTTGAACGTCAAAATAAATTGCCTCAAGGTTGGCAACATTTGTTTTAGCTATTTCTATTTTTTCCGCGCCTTTATCTATGGCCGTTTGAAGTTGTGCCCGACGAATGTCTAATTGACTTGCAATTGTTTTTAAACGGCTCGTCAAGTCAGTGGTTAGATCACCAAAAGATCCGCGGGCAATTTGAACAAGCGCAAGGGTTTCAAAAAGCAAAAAAATCAACGCCCAATTCCATATGCCACGGGCGGCAAAGAAAATGGACCCGAGGGCGGCAGCTGCAGTATTTACGGTGATTGTTACTTTTGGCGTAGACCCAATTTTAGTAAACATTGAGGAATAATATTCAGTGTTGTTACCGATAAACTCTGATAATAACTCAAATCTTTGCAACTGTTCGGGGTCGTTCAAGTGGTTCGTTTTGCTTTTCATCAGGTTTCAACCCCATCCACAATTGCCTCAAAGAGCGCACCTCTGGTGATGATGCCCTTGGGGTCTCCGGACGTGCTTTTGACCAATATTGGTTTGTCACTATTTGGGGCTTCCAGGATTAATTCATTTAAAAATGAGTTTTCTAAACACGTAGAAGCGTCTTTTGGAATTTGCCCAACCTTTTCTTTATAAGTTGAAATTTTAATCATAATTGATTTGGCCCGCACAACCTTCAATCTTGATATCCCCGAAACGAACGCTGCGACATAATCATCGGCTGGATTGAGAACTATTTCTTCAGCTGTACCAATCTGAACAACGCGGCCATCGCGCATGATGGCGATCCGGTTTCCTATCCTCACGGCTTCATCGAGGTCGTGAGTGATAAATACTGTCGTTTTATTCATCACATTTGCCAACTCCATAAACTCGCCTTGAAGTTGACGCCTTATCAGTGGATCTAGAGCACTGAAAGGTTCATCCATAAGCAGAATTTCACTATCAATCGCTATAGCTCTAGCAAGGCCAACCCTTTGTTGCATACCCCCGGAAAGTTCATCTGCAAATTTATTGTCCCAGCCAACAAGATCAACCATTTCTAAAGCCTTTCTTGCGGTTTCCATTCTCTTGTTTTTTGGCACTTTACGGATTTCAAGAGGTAATGCGACGTTATCGATGACAGAACGATGGGGCATCAAAGCGAAATTTTGAAAAACCATTGAAATATGCTCATTGCGATATTGCCGTAAATCAGAGTCAGAAAGATCCATTATATTTCTGTCATTAACAATAATTTCTCCAGCGGTTGGATCCAGCAGGCGGTTAATATGACGCACCAGCGTAGACTTACCACTTCCTGATAGACCCATTATGCAAAAAATCTCACCCCGTTGGATTTCTAAGCTCACATCCGCAACTCCAACAACACAATCATACTTGGAAAGAACTTGACTCTTTGAGATTTGATTTTCTTTGATATCAGCCAATGCTGTCTCTGGATTATCACCAAAAATTTTCCACACGTTACTGATTTTAATCGCTGTTTCTGATTTGGGCATTGCTTACTTACCTTTGATTATTGTTATCTGTATTTCTCGTTGAGAAATTCAGCACATCTTTCCCCAATCATGATACTTGGCGCGTTAGTGTTTGATGAAACCAAGTGGGGTAAAATTGAGGCGTCAGCAATGCGAATATTCTGCAACCCATAAATTCGTAATTTTGAATCTACTACCGCTTTGTTTTCTTCACCCATCTTACAAGTAGCGACTGAGTGCCAACAAGTTTGACCAGTTTGTCTTGCGAAGTTCAACAAATCAGCATCTGACTGCACATTCGAACCGGGTAAAATCTCCTTTGTAATGAAACTTTTGAGTGGTTTCCTAAAAGCAAGGTTTCTGACCATTTTCAGACCACTAATGGCGGCAACCTTGTCCTCGTCATCGCTTAAATAATTTGCAATAATTTTCGGAGATGAAAATGGATCTTTTGACCCAATATGAACTGAGCCTAGGGATTTTGGTTTTAAATAGAAGACTTGCAATGAAAAACCAGAAAAGTTGTCTACCCCCATGCCTCTCGCCATCGAAAACCTATCGGCACCAGTGACGTGGCAAAGTTGCAACTTAAAGTTTGGCGCATTTAATGTTTGATCAGTTTTTAGGTAGGCGTGGACGCTCACGGTTGGAGTTGCCAAAAGCCCCTTTCGCATGATCATGTATTTCAAAGTTTCTTGAGCGGCAAAAACCTTACTTTTAAAAAGATCATTAACAGTTATTTTTTTGGTACATTCGTAAGAGATCCTAAGATTGACGTGGTCTTGTAAGTTTTCACCAACAGAAGGACAGTCTTTAACTACTGAAATACCTAAATTTTTAAGCAATTTTGCGTCACCTACACCGGAGCGTTCAAGCAATCCCGGTGTATTAAGCGCTCCGGCGCAAAGTACTACTTCTAGTCTTGCTGAATAGCTTTTCTTTGACACACCTTTATTTTTGCCATTTGTGTTTACTCCAACAACTTTTGTACCACTAAAAATAAGCGACGACGCGTAAGTGTTGGTTAACACAGTCAAGTTATTTTGTTGACGCGCAGTTTTCAAATAGCCAATTTCGGCACTGCATCGTTTCCCACGTTTCTGAGACATCTGCATTTTTGAAACCCCAATACAATCACCATCGTTGTAATCATCGACAATGTTGATTCCGATTTCCTCACAGGATTTGATAAATGCTGCTGTTAATGCATCGTCATGCCTAACAAACTCTATCTTTATTGGTCCAGATTTTCCTCTAGATTCATGGCGGCCAATATCACTATTTTCCATCTTTTTGAAAAAGGGTAAAACATCTTTGTATGTCCATCCAGGGCAATTGTTTTCTGACCAAGAATCATATTCGGATGGGTCGCCGCGGACGAATACTTGGCCGTTAACAGAACTAGAACCGCCCAGTAATTTACCGCGAGGCCAATAATGCTGTTGGCCTTTCATGCTGATGTCGGGCTCAGTTTTGTAGTCCCAAAGTATTTCTTTATTTTGCAGTAATTTACCTATTCCAATCGGAACTCTAATCCATTTATTAGTTGCCTCTCCACCGGCCTCGATTAATAAAACAGAAAATGCCCCTTTTTTACTTAAATTAGCTGCTACGGCGCAACCAGCTGAGCCGGCCCCCACAACGATAAAATCAAAAATATTTTTCATTAATTTCGACTATTCCATCAAACTGTTGCAACTAAACTTCCAACAGGGAAGGGGCGACCACGATCGCGCCTTCCTATCTGTTCAGAAATCACAGTCTGTAAAAATTTGAAATTGTTACATGCCGAGCCAGCTATTAACTGTGTTTTCATTGGCCGCAATCCATGCGGCGGCTACGTCTGCTGGCTTTTGTTTTTTTGCTCCTATTTCATAGGCCCAATCCGTAAGAGTCTGTGTTTCGAGGCTTACGCCTTGAAGAAAGGACACGAGCAAGGGGTTCTTATCTTCTAACTTCTTCGACCACACAATGTGCACACTCTTTGGTTTGCCTGCACATGTGATCTTTGAGTTTTCGAACCATTTTTCATCTGTCTGTGGATTAACAAACTTATAGCATTCGGCATTATGAGGGTCTTGTTTCAATTCAACCAAATCATAAAGTTGCCACTGCCCATCGGGCTTCCAACAATACCCTGCGATAGGAGCTTTTTTTGATGTTGCTTTTTTAAGGCTGCCAAACCAAACCGCAGCATCAGCTGAATAAGTGTCAAGAAACGCATTCAATCCGTGATCTCGATAGGCAACGGTATACTCTTTTGACGCAATCCAGGCTGGATTTCCTGCCCATATTTCACCTTTGCCATTGCCATCAGTGTCAAGCAATTTCGCAATCTCTGGGCGGGCGAGATCTGTCAATTTGGTTATATTATATTGCTCAGAAAAGTAACGCGGAACACACACACCTGCCTCGCCACCATAAAAATTTTTACTTTTCACTACTGTGCCGTCACCGCCTGCGTCGGCAACATATTTTTTATGTAGTGCAAGTTGGTTTGGTAGCCATGATTCTAAGTGTAAATCTATGTCTCCCTTACTCAAACCAGCGTAAAAAACAGCGTTTGTACCAGGTTGAAATTCAACTTCAAGGCCCAGTCTTTGCTCAATAATCTGCTTAATTACATAGATGTAGCCCTGCGCCGCAGGCCATTTAAATTCTGCGATAACCACTTTATCAGCGGCATGCGATATAGATGACCCTAAAAAACCACCCACGACGGCGGCTAATAACGTATTTTTTACCAAAGATTTCAGCATTATTTCCTCTCCTTTTTTAATTAGATCCCTGATGACATCAATTTAACTTGTACCTAGCGTGTGCCATCTCGGTGATCTGTACTACCTCCAAATGTTAACGCAAAAATTTCAAGAAGGTACCGTTTCTCACATAAGGAATCGTACATGAAATCTTAAGAAAATGTGAATAACATTGATGATTAGCTCGTCTAAACTTAAAAGGTATTGAGTTTTTTTCTCCAGAAATTGGCGTAGAAACTTTGATTTTAGTTTTGCTGGAGCATTTAAAACTCCACAGATTTTCAAAGTTTGCTAGATATCAGTCTGATATGACGAAAAACGCAAAGTAGCTTAATATCCTGATATAAACATTTTGAAGAAAAAAATTATGTCCTAATGTTGATTGAGCATTGCGCAAAATCATAAACAATAAGTGGATGAGTATCTCTTAATCTCGATAAATAAAATTGACTCAAAAATCGCTTTTTTTAGTAGAGCGGAGTTAACTACTCAACTAGGAAAATAAAAATGGAAGTTAGTTTTTCAGAAAAATCTGTACTCATAACTGGAGCAGGTGGGAGTATTGGAAGGGTATTGGTTAACTCTTTGATTAAGAATGGCGCCACAGTTTATGCAGTTGATAGCAATGATGAAAGTTTACAAGACCTGAGGGCTGGGATTGGTGCTGATGGAAAATTGCAAACAATTTTGTCAGATTTGCAAAGCGACGCTGAGTGCGAAAATGTGGTGAAGAATATCCCCAAGTTACATGGATTAGTACATTTGGCCGGTATTTTTGAGCCAGACGAAATGATCGCTGGAGATACAGAAGAAGTGTTTGATCCAGTTCTCCAAGCCAATCTCAGGAACATTTACTCACTCTTTATTGCTTGCAGGCCACTTCTGCTTCGATGTGATTGTTCGAGGGTTATCTTAACCAGCTCCATAGCTTTTAACCGTGGCGGATATTCACACACTGCCTACAGTGCTGCAAAAGGGGGGGTGGTAGGTTTCATGCGATCACTCGCCAGAAGAGAAGCTCCAAAAATTCTTGTAAATGCCGTCGCACCGGGAATTTTAGATTCTCCAATGCCAGCCAATATGATAGCAAAACGAGGTATCGAAAATGTTTTAGCTCAAATACCTCTCGGCCGTTTGGGTCGGGCAAGTGAAATCAGCGGAGTAATTGAGTTTTTATTGGGACCAAATGCAAGTTATGTTACTGGTCAACTCATCAATGCTGATGGTGGCATGTCCAATAATTAAATCTAAAGGTTGGCTGGCTGTGATCGAACGACCAAAAACAAAGACGCTTACCACGTCGCAACTTTTCTTCCACTTTAGTCTTTAACAACCAGATTTGTACTTTAGTAAGAGAGAACATGAGATGGCCGACACTAACTTTTCTAATGACCAGATGTTGAAACTTTATGAGAGCATGTTGCGTATTAGAAAAGTAGAGGAGCAACTTGCCAAGGATAGTAAAGAGGGAAACATACCCGGCGCAGTCCATTTGTATATAGGTCAAGAAGCTGTTGCTGTGGGCGTCTGCTCGCAATTGAGTGACAAAGATTGGATAGCGTCTACTCATCGAGGTCATGGACATTTTTTGGCAAAAGGCGGCGAGACACGACTACTTATGGCCGAGGTTTATGGGAGAGATACAGGAATATGTAGGGGGCGAGGTGGCTCAATGCATGTGGCTGATTTCTCCAAAGGTATTATCGGAGCAAACGGCATAGTGGGAGGGGGCATCTCAATTACAACGGGAGCAGGCTTGGCATCGAAATTAACAAATGACGGGTCTGTAGCGGTAGCATTTTTTGGTGATGGGGCAGCTAATCAAGGCGTCCTTGCCGAAGCTTTAAACATATCAACCTTGTGGCAGCTTCCTGTTATTTTTGTTTGTGAAAACAATGGCTTTTCTGAATTTTCTCCCACTAATACAGTTACTGCAGGCAACATTGTAGACCGCGCAAAACCTTACGGCACAGCTTGTGAAACAGTTGATGGAAATGATGTTATTGCGGTTTGGCAGTGCGCGGAAAGAGCAAAGTTGAGAGCCTCGAGAGGTGATGGCCCAACATTAATCGAAGCGCACACTTACAGGCAAAGAGGCCATGTCGAAGCCGAGGCCTCCTTCCTTAGCAAAAATTATCGCGACAGCCAAGAGATTGAGAGTTGGGTTTCCAAGGATCCGATTACGTTGTTTGAAAAGAGAATTGTTGATGCAGGTCAGGCAAAAATTGAGGATTTGCAAGTTATAAGTAGAGCCATGGAGGCGGAGGTAAATGAAGCAGTAGAGTTTGCTGAGAAATCGCCCTACCCTGACCCGGGAGGAAATGAGCAACAGTATATGTTTACGTGAGGTGAGGATGGCAAAAAAACGTATGATACAAGCTATCAATGAGGCACTTGATGGAGAAATGCAACGAGACAAAAAGCTTATCTTGTTTGGTGAAGACGTTGAGATAAGTCTGTTTGGTGACACCAAAGGCCTTGTGGATAAATATGGCACTGACAGAATACGTAACACTCCTATTTCAGAGACTGTAATGAGTGGAATGGCGGTTGGCGCCGCTGCTGCTGGCTTTAATGTAGTTTGCCACATGATGTTTGGAAATTTCATGTACACAGGCTTTGACAGTATTGCGAACCAGGCGTCGAAGCTCCGATATATGACCGCTGGCCAAATTTCACTGCCAATAGTTTATATGAGTGTTTTTGGTGGTGGCCGCTCGGCCGCTGCACAACATTCTGATGCAATGCACCCTCTTTTCATGAATTTGGGGGGGCTGAAAGTTGTAACTCCCTCGTCACCAATGGATGCTGCAGGTTTGCTGCGGGCCTCAATTCGTGATCCCAATCCGGTCATTTATTTGCAGGCAGCTGGTCGTGGAGGAGAATTAGGAGAGGTGCCCGATGAAGAGTTTATTGTTGAACTTGGTAAAGCGGCTGTTTTAAGAAATGGTGAAGACTTAACGATAGTAGCTATTGGTGCGATGGTTAGGCCTGCATTGCGGTCAGTGGATTTTCAGAAAACTGAAGGTGTGAGCATTGAATTAATCGATCCCCGAACCTTAGTGCCCCTTGATAAAGAAATGATTTTTAAATCAGTCAGAAAAACTGGACGACTGATCATCGTCGATGAGGCTCGTGACACCTGCTCAGCAGCGTCGCATATTGCCGCGTTGTGTGCTGAGGAATGCTTTTCAGCTCTAAAGGCTCCAATAAAACGGGTTACTGTGAATGATATAGCCATTCCATACTCGCCTCCTCTTGAAAAAAATGTTCTGCCCAATGAGGAACGCATCAACAACACAGTGTCAGAGATTTTGAAGTTTGCTTAATTGCGATTGGTAGGGATATGAAAATAGAACTTAAATTGCCGAGAATTTCCATGAATATGGAAGAGGGAACAATTGTAAAATGGTTGGTTGGCCCAGATGAAAGTTTTTCTGAGGGTGAGACCCTTTATGAAGTTGAAACGGAGAAAGTTACGAGTGAGTTTGAAGCCCCCTGCAGCGGAAAAATGATACAGCATTTTGTTTCAGAGGGTGAAAACGCCTTGGTTGGTGATAAAGTTTGCAAGATTGAAAAAATTGACTAGCAAAAGTCTTACGTTTTTTGACGTTCACATATCGTTTCGTTGGAGTAAGATTGGTAATAGATGGGCTCAGTATTTAAAAAGTAAGCACTCAATTATAACTTAACTAAATGGGCTACTTAGCTTAAGCTGCCGATATTTTCTCCGATCAATAAAGACATTGCGGTGCCCCCATCAATCGGCAAAACATGACCTGTTATATAACTAGATTTGTCACTCATCAAAAAAGCAACTGCACTACTAATCTCATCAGGTGTTGCCCAACGTCCAACAGGTGTTCTTTCAGAAATTTTTTCCGCGTCAATAAACCCATTAGTAACCCTTTCTTTGAGGGTTTCAGTGAGAACAAATCCGGGAGCTACCGCGTTGACCGTGATGCCAAACCTAGCTAACTCTGTCGCGAGTCCACGGGTCATGCCAACTAATCCAGCTTTTGCCGTGACGTAGTCAAGCCGGAATGGACTGCCAGTAATGCCCATAAAAGAGCTCATGTTGACAATTCTTCCATATCCGCACTCTTTCATCTTTGGTATCACTAATTTACTCCAAATAAACGCTCCGTTTAGGTGAATGTTGATCATTTCGTTAAAATTTTTGGTGGGAAGTTGTTCAACTGGCCCTAATTGTCGTGGCATAATTCCAGCGTTATTAAATAGGAGCAAAGGTTGTTTTAATTCAGCAAGAATTCGATCATATGCCAACTCACTTTCATCCTCATTGGAGACGTCTGCGATATAAGATTTGCACTCGACGTTATGCGTGCTCTGGATGATCTCAACCGCGTTTCCTAGTTTTTGTGTGTCGCGGTCAATAAGAGCAATTTTGAAGCCAAGTGAAGCAAGTTGTTTTGCGGAGCTGTACCCAATGCCGTTTGCTCCGCCTGTTATGATTGCAGTTTTTTCCATCGGCCATACCATTTAATAAGAAACAATATTTTTGCAGCATTCCTGTGTATTGATTTCCTGCATTGGTTCATTTTTCTATCATTGAAAACAATATTTTACCGCGCCTTCCGCCTGACCCAGCATGTTTCAGTGCCTGCCTGAAGTCCTCGAAACGGTAAACTTTTTCAACATTAGAATACAAGGTTCCATCTAGGAATAATTTTGAAATATCGTCAAAGTTTCTTTGAAGAAATTCATGAGGCTGATCAAAAAATCCATACCTAGCCCAAAAACCAACCAACTTGATTTGCCTGACAATAGCCTGATCTGGAGTTATCATACAAGGCTCTCCTCCCAGGTATCCATAATTCACTACTGTGCCTCCTGTGGATAAACAGGACGCAAGCCGCATCGTGGACTTTCCTCCTATCGCGTCGATTGCTAGCTTTACGTGAACATCTCCTAATCTGTTCTTTACCCCTTGGGCTAGTTCATCAGTGTCCGTAAAAACGAGGTCACCACCCGCTCTTTTTATGTCGTCAAACAGCTCTTTTCTGCGCACAACATTAATAGTTTTTACTCCCTTTATACGAGCTATGCTTATAACGTGCGCGCCAACCGCTGAATTTGCAGCATTTTGAATGACCCAATCACCTGCCTCAAGGTTTTCATACTTTTCGAGCATCATCATTGCAGTTGGCGGATTTGCTTTCATTTGGGCAGCCTGATGAAAATCGATGTCTCTAGGCAATTTTATAGCCTGATCAGCAGGAATATTTTGATACTCTACCCAATTATGCCGGCCCAGCACTAAAATGATGTCGCCACATGCCAAGTTATCTATTTTTGAACCAACGCCATTTATTCTACCCACTCCCTCTACCCCTGGAGTCGTCGGTAACGGAGGGCTTGGATAAAGGCCTTGAATGGCAAGAAGGTCAGCTGGATTTATTGCTGATGCCAGCATTTGAACATTAATTTCATTAGGTCTTGGCTTGCCTGGGTTAGAGATATCAACGCACTCACAAACCTCGCTTGGATCCCCGTGCTTGCTAAACATTATAGATTTCATGAGGCGCTCCCTTAGTTAGGTAACCTTGTAGTACTAAACTAATTATAGGCCAAAAAATGTAAATTCAGGTTTGCTGATGAGGGTCTTTTAAATTAGTTGACTTGAAAACAACGAGTGTGAATGAGATTGTCCTGTATGTAGCGCACGCAACTGCAAATATTTTTTAATATTGGAGCATTTCATGACGGACCCTGTATCGAATTACGATGCGATAATTGTGGGGGCTGGATTTGCTGGTCTTTACCAACTGCATCGTTTGCGCGACAAGTTGAAGCTAAAGTGTCTCCTGATAGAGGCTGGCGATGGCGTGGGGGGAACTTGGTATTGGAATAGGTACCCAGGAGCAAGATGTGATAGTCCCAGCCACGCGTATTCGTATTACTTTTCCGAAGATCTTATCAAAAAGTGGACTTGGACTGAGCGATATCCGGGCCAACCTGAAATAGAGGCTTATTTGAACTTCGTGGCCGATGAACTAGATCTGAGGACCGATATTTGCTTTGGCCAAACAGTAAATCGATGCAAATACACAAAAGATCAAAATTCTTGGCACGTAACAACGGCCGACGGCAGCGCATTTTCCGCGAAGTATTTGATCGCTGCAGTTGGCTGTTTATCAATGTCAAACAAGCCTGTGATTAAAGGAATTGAAACGTATACCGGTTCCATTTTTCATACAGGCAACTGGCCGAAGGAAGATATTAATTTTTCTGGAAAATCGGTTGGAGTAATTGGAACTGGTGCCAGCGCTATCCAGGCTATCCCTTTAATAGCTGAGCAAGCAAAAAGACTTACCGTTTTTCAAAGAACTCCAAACTACTCCGTGCCGGCATGCAACTATAAGCTCCCGGGCAAGGTGTCAAAAAAATACAAAGAAGAGTGGCGGTCTACCCTAGAGATTATGCAAACCTCAAGGAACGGACTTCCCTGGTTGGAAGGAGACAAATCCCTCCAGGAGATAAGTGAGCCGACCAGGACAAAGCTTTTGGAAGACGCGTGGCAAAAAGGTGGATTGGCCTTCAGAGAAGCTTTTAAAGGCACTCTGAGAGACCGGAAGTCAAATAACATAATGTCAACATTTGTAAAAAATAAAATAGCTGAAAAAATTGAAAATCCAGAAGTCGCGAAACTCTTGACTGATTTTGATCATCCATTTGCTAGCAAAAGGCCACCATTGGACACAAATTATTTTGAGACTTTCAATAAGGAAAATGTGTCGCTAGTAGACCTGAATGAACAGCCCATCAAACATGCGACGCTTAATGGTTTGGAAACTAAAAGCGAAATTTTCAACTTAGATGTTTTAGTTTTGGCCACAGGCTTTGACGCCATGACGGGAGCTATTGAAAAACTTGGCGTGATTGGCCGATTTGGAACTTCGATAAATGACTTTTGGCGAGATGGCCCTAAGACATACTTGGGAGTTCATGTGCCAAATTTTCCCAACTTTTTTGTTCTAGCGGGGCCTGGCAGCCCTTCCGTGCTTACGAATATGCCACGATCCATTGAATTCAATGTTGAGTGGGTCGGTGATTGCATCGACCATTTGGAAAAGAATGGCTTGAGTTACATTGAGGCGGACCCTTCAGCGTCTGATGAATGGAGTAAAGACAACCAAAACCTTGCAAACGAGACGCTTTTTGTGGACGCGAAGCACTCTTGGTACCTAGGTGCAAATATCCCCGGAAAGCCGAGACTTTTTTACCCATATGCCGGCGGATTTCCAAAGTACAAAGCCGCTTGCAATGAGGCTAAGTTGCAAGGCTTTGATGGTCTAATACTTGGTTAATAATAAAGTATGCCACGACTTTTTATTGCGCAATTTGAGCGTCAACAGGAATACTGTTTCTGTTTTTGTATAAACTGCAATTTCCCAAAATAGGTCGGTGAACTGCAAAGCCTGTTGTTACCAAGTGGGTGTGCAAATTTCTATTTTTGGAATGTTCTTTTCAAGATCAAACGCCGCCTCCAAAATTATATCTTCCCGAAAGCGTGGTCCAGCGAATTGAACCCCTATTGGTCTACCTTTTGCAAATCCCGTTGCAATAGTTAACGATGGAATATTGATCACTGGTAACGCTCGTTGCGTGAGTTGGGCTTCGTATACCTCTCTGAACGAGCCTGGGGATGCGATGTCTGCTTGCTGATTGAATGGTAGCTGCGCCGAAACAGGACAAATAAGCGAGGAATAGTTTTGGAAAAATTGATCCCAATTGCGCATCAGTTCCAGTCTTAGTTGAAGGGCATCCATCAGCGTTTGGAAATCAATCTGGCCTGTGATTTCGCTCATCTGCTCAAAAACAAATTTTGAATTGGGCTCATTCTCTGTTTCTATGATTTTAGCTTGACCGTGTTGCATATCTGCCATCCAGAGTACGGCATTCACCTCAGCGGCCTTCCTTATTGGGGGGCACTCAACCTCATCAACTACCCATCCTCTTTCCCTCAACTTATCTGCTGCGTCGTATAATTCTTTTACCACTTCGTCACAAACATTGAGCCCATCTGGTGCAATTGATAGAGCAGCCTTTTTTGTGAAATTTAACTCTTTTGCACCATGAAAAACTTGCCATGGATCTTTACCTGTCCATTCTGACATAGCCTGTAATGATATTTGCAAATCTTTTATAGTTCTGGCAATTGGACCTGAAACGGCCATTAGTTGAGCGCCGATATATCTGTCTTTTCCGCTGGGGTTGTTAAATGGGGTTCTACCCATTGATGGTCTTAACCCATGCACACCGCAAGCATATGCAGGATACCTTATGGAACCAGCGATATCAGTAGCGTGAGCAACAGGGCAGATACCCGCAGCCACAGCTGCTGATGCACCCCCTGACGAGCCACCAGGGGTGATGTTTTTATCTGTTGGGTTGAGCGTCTGTCCATAAAGATTATTATCTGTGAACCAACGAGTGGCGAATGCTGGGCTGTTAGTCCGCCCAATAATTATAGCGTCGGCATTTTTAAAATTTTGAACTAATGGGCTATCCACTTTTGCTTTGTTTTTTTCCTGAGTGCGAAGTCCGAAGGACGTTACAAAGTCCTGTTGATCGGTAACTATTTTTATCGTCAATGGAACGCCGACCATAGCCCCCATTTTTTCGCCTTTTGAGATACGATTATCGATGGACTTTGCATCAGCGATTGCTTGCTGGTGACAGGTTTCCACAACTGCGTTTATTTTCGGATTAACCTCCTCCATACGCTTCAAGTGGGCCGTTGCAACCTCAACGGCAGATATCTTTCGTTGTGAAACAGCTTTAGCGATTTCGTGTGCGGCTAATGATGTTGGGTTCATAACTGTTACCTCAAGGTCACGGATTTATAGAGCTGATCAAGGTGATCTGGAATTAATTTCCAGAAGATTGATAAATAATTTTGTGGTGTGCAAAATTTTCCTGCATTTTCTTTTAATCGGGGGGAGAAATCCCCAGAATTCAAGATGCAAATTCCTATTTCCGCATCTAACCCAGGAGATTTGCACACTTGAGTATTATAATTTTTTTTCTAACTCTTTATTTTCTTTTATTTCATAGTTTCAGGGGTCTATCGATCTGTATTTTTTAGCAGAGCTTGCCAACACTTCGTAAACTTTGTCTAGAAGCACCTGTCGATGATGATTTTTTTTCTGAATCAGGCCTATGGTCCTCCGGATTTTATTTGGACTAAATGGCACCACATATAATTTGTTTTTGAGATAAGGTCGCACGGCTGACAACGGCAGAATGCAAACACCCAAGCCTTCAAGAATCATCGTGTGCAGGGTTTCTATTGTATCAAGCTCCATAAGAACATCCACGTCGAGCTTAAGTCTTTGAAGTTCGGCTTCAATCATTCCACTCACAGATGCTTTCCGATTGAAACTTATGTAACTATTTTGTGTTAACAGCTCGGTATCACTTTTGCCACTTTGATCAATGGGTGCCAGTACCACAAGTGGCTCTGTTAAAAGATGGCGTGCAATCAGGTCTGGATCGAGTTCACCATCTAAAGTCAGTAACGCCGTATCTAGTTTTCCGCTGATTACTTTGTCGGTGAGTTCATATTTGAGATTGGAAGTAACCCGTAGTTTCAATTGACGGTATGAACTTACCAAGATCTTTATGGTATCGGGAAGAAGAAATGAAGCTCCTGGAACTGTTCCAATGTTTATTGAACCTGCCATCTGGCTCGTGACTGGAGAAGCTCGCTTCAGTTCGCCATAAAGCGTTACGATTTGCCTCGCATTATCAAGCACTAGGCTTCCAGCGTTACTTAATCTCGGTGGCCTGACAGACCGATCAAATAATTCTATTTTTAGATGTGATTCGAGGTTCTTCATCTGCATGCTTACTGCCGATTGCGTGATATTCATCTTTGTGGCGGCGGCGTGAAAGCTTCCAGTATCGATCACAGCTAACAAGGTTTCGAGATGCCGTATTAACATAACTATACTTCATCATTAGTTAAGAAATTTATCAATGACTTTGTTTTGACTGAAGTAAAATAGTTTTATATTTTGAAATAGTATTTCAGAACTTTTTTGTTGGTTAGCCGCGAGCTATCAAGCAAAACGTTATTAATTTAGGAGGTTGATTTGACAACCATTGATGCCAACGCCGACCTGTTAGAACGGCAAAGAGAAATTGTTTCTAGGAAAACGCTGAAGCCTCTCACGAAACGCAGAGATTTACCTGGCCTTATTTACTTTTTTGGGTTGTTAGGTTGCATTGGCTTGACCGGGTTCATCGTTTACTTAGCGGAATTCAATGGCTGGTGGATCTGGCCAGCAATGTTGTTGCATGGCATAATGCTATCGCATCTTTTCGCGCCATTGCATGAAACAAGTCACGGGACAGCATTCAAGACGCGTTGGCTAAACGAATCTGTACTCTGGTTTTGTGGCATCGTGACCATTTGGACACCATTGTATTTTAGATATGACCATGCCGGGCATCACACCTATGCTCAAGTTCCAGGAAAAGACCCCGAGTTCGTTTTGCCAACTCCTCGTACCGTTCTGGGTTATTTTTATTACGTTTCCGCAATGCATCTTTGGGTGAAGAATGGGGGATGGCTTTTCAGGCATGCGCTCGGTTATATGACGCCATTCAACCGCCAATTCGTTCCGGAAGACCAATTGCCTAAAATATATCTTGAGGCCAGAATTATGCTGGCAATTTATGCCGGCTTGGCAGCGTTTACTATCTACACCGGATCGCTAGTTGTTCTAACCTACTGGCTCATTCCCACCATCATCGGTGTTCCTGTAGCGCGAATGCTGAGAGTGGCAGATCACACTGGTTGTGTGGAGGAATCCGATTTGCGAAATTATGCAAGGACTGTAACAACTGATTGCATTACACGTTTCCTTTGCTGGAACATGTCATACCACTGCGAGCATCACCTGGCTCCGTCTGTACCCTTCCACAATCTGAAAGGACTTCACAATAAGGTGGGAGATCAGCTAAACACTGTGGATAAGGGATATATTGGGGTGCAGTGGGAGGTTTTAACACGACACATGAATGGGTTTTGGAGGAAAAGACCCATTGATCCAGTTGCACGGGAAGCGTCTGGCTCAGTTGTGCAAGATTAGGTCCTACATTGAATGGAAAATGATTGGGTGTTTGCGATTAACGTCGACGAAATTGACGATGAAGATGTTGAGCCAATTGAAATTGAAGGCAAAGAGATAGCGATTTATCGCAATAACGGCCAGTTTTATGCGTCTGTAGATAAATGCACTCATGGGAATGCCTTCCTGTCAGACGGGGTAGTGGTTGGAGACGTGATTGAGTGTCCGCTCCATCAAGGCCGTTTTTGTATCAAGACAGGCAAAGCACTGAGCGCGCCTGTGTCAGTCCCGATTAAGACTTTTGAGGTGAAAGTTGACGACGGAAAAGTCTTTTTGAAATTTGGCCAAACTAAATGATTTTGGAAAAGGCAACGAATCTTACGTTGTTTAGTTCGCAAAGTGCGGTGTTAACACTCAACTTTTTAATAGCTTAAAGTACTCCAAAAGCCCAGCAGGAGAGAGCCTTGTCATATCCAGAGCTAAAGATGCTAATTAGCGGCGAATGGACCGATGGCAGTTCAGGCAAGAGTGAGCCGGTTTTATGCCCCGCAGATGGTAGCACCATCGGCACACTGCCCCATGCCGGCCCAGCTGATCTGGACATGGCGCTCCAAAGTAGTCTGGAAGGGTTTAATATCTGGCGCAAGAAGACGCCGCATGAACGACAAATGGTGCTGGAAAAGGCCGCTCGCCGGCTTGACGATAGTTTTGAAAGCATCAGCGCCAACTTAACGCGTGAAATGGGCAAACCCATCGGTGAGGCACGTATCGAGCTCCGCGTTGCCATCGACCTACTGCGCTGGTATGCCGAGGAAGGTAAGAGGGTCTACGGCAGGATAATTCCCTCCAGGTTTCCAAACATGCAGCATGAGGCTCGCAAACTGCCAGTGGGGCCAGTGGTGGCATTTGTTGCTTGGAATTTCCCCGCAGTAAATGTTATGCGCAAAGTTGCCGGTGCTTTGGCCGCTGGATGCTCCATCACAATCAAGCCAAGTGAGGAAACACCTGCGACAGCCATTGCGATTGGCAAATCCCTCACAGACGCAGGCCTCCCCGCAGGTGTACTTAACATTGTTTTTGGAGTGCCTGCAGAAGTGTCAGAACATCTTCTGTCATCAACTATACCTCGTAAATTGAGCTTTACGGGTAGTGTACCAGTTGGCATTCATCTCCAGAAGTTGGCAGCGAAGAACATGATGCGCTGCACCATGGAGCTTGGTGGTCACTCCCCCGTAATGGTCTTTGATGATTGCGACATTGAAACAGCGGCAAAACTTTGCACGGCTGGCAAGTTCCGCAACGCCGGCCAGGTCTGCATCTCCCCAACGCGTTTTTTCGTTCAGGAAAACATCTATGACAAATTCCTGAAGCTTTTTAAGGAACATGTTGAAGGTATGAGAGTGGGCAATGGACTGGACGAGCAGATGAGTATGGGTCCATTGGTGGCCGAGCGCCGGATCGATATCATGGATGGGTTTGTCTCAGACGCCGTTTCCAAGGGCGCTGAACTGCTGGTTGGTGGCGAAGCGATCCAGAGTGAAGGATCCTTCTTTGCTCCGACTTTGCTCCAGGAGGTGCCCGACACAGCAAAGATTATGACCGAAGAACCTTTCGGCCCAATTGCCCCAACTGCGCGGTTTACTTCGCTTGATGAGGTTATTGAACGAGCCAACAGCTTGCAATTTGGCTTGGCCGCATATGCCTTTACAGGCAGTGCTAAGACGGCCGGTGTACTGAAGCAGGAAATTGAGACTGGTATGCTGGCGATTAATTCCCTTCATGTGCATTCGGTGGAAACGCCTTTCGGTGGATTAAAATTCAGTGGTTACGGTTATGAGGGCGGGATTGAGGGGCTCGAAGTTTTTCTTGCCACTCGATACTCAAGCGAGACTTATGGATGAAGTATTCCTCCCATCTCACCCCCGCCAAACCAAAGGAGATTTTGTGTGACAAAATTTGGGCATCGTGAAGTTCATTGGAGTGGTGCCACTCCAGAAGAACATAAGGTCTTAAAAGATATCATTGCTGACTATTTTGCATACAGACTGAGTGCCTTTCCAAAGTTGAAGAAACTTTGCGAGGCAGCTCCCAATTTTGCAATGGCCCATATATTGAAAGGATATCTCCTGACCTCCATGGGGACCCAAGGAACTATACCCGCAGCGACCAAGGCTGCTGACCGAGCGGCAGATTTCCCAGAGGAATTAACAGAAAATGAAAATAACCATCTAAAGGCTTTGAGGGCATGGATTAATGGAAACAATAAGGGTGCTTGCAACCATTGGGACGATATAATCATCGATGACCCGCAGGATTTACTGGCAATTAAGCTCCAGCATTTCAACCTTTTTTGGCAGGGCAGACCGGATCATATGAGGGATGTTATCGCGCGAGCAAAGCCCATGTGGGACGAGACTATGACAGGATATCCAACTTTAATGGGCATGGAATCTTTCGCCTTGGAAGAAATGGGACAATATCAAGAGGCTGAGAGGATAGGCAGACTTGCGGTGGAAATGGACCCAAATGATTTATGGGCTATTCATGCTGTCGCTCATGTCTATGAGATGCAAGGTAACTTAGATGCCGGAATGAAATGGCTAAATCAACCAGCTGATATGTGGCAAGATCGTAACCCCTTTAGAGAGCACCTTTGGTGGCACACAGCGCTTTTTGCTTATGAGAAGGGGCATTATGAGAAAGTGCTCGATTTGTATGATGCTTCGATATGGCCAGATACATCCAACTTCTATTTAGACATTCAAAATGCTGCTTCGATTTTGATCAGACTTGAATTTGCTGGAGTTGATGTTGGAAAACGATGGTTAAGTTTAGCTGAGGCAGCTCAGGAAAGAAATGGAGACCATGTACTACTTTTTACAGAGCCTCATTACACCATGGCATTTGGTAGCGTTGGCAACTCAGTTCAAATTGAAAAACAAATTTTGTCGTTAAACACCTTCGCAAGTGAAAATTTGAAAAACCGAGAAGGTAGGGTTGCGGGTGAATTAGCGGTTCCAATTTGCATGGCCGTCGATGCTTTTTTCCGTCAGGATTATAAGACAACTAAGGATTTGTTATGGCCGCTACGGTATGAATTTCAGCCGATCGGTGGCAGCCATGCCCAGCGTGATGTTTTCAATTTACTCCTTATTGAGTCTTTGATTTGTATGGAAGATTATAAGACAGCAGGAGCGTTGTTGGTGGAAAGAAGCGCTAGGCACAAAAATAGTGTCAGCACCAAAAAGAAGCTCGATCAAGTGAATGCTTCACTTAATCTTTCTCAAACTGAAGTTGGATTGAATGCCTAACATCTTCTTTTTCTCAAAAGGTTACAATGCCGGCTTTGATTAATTTGAAAATGACCTGCGACCACACGAACCGGCATGGATGCGGAGGGCCCATATTAGTGGGGGTATGAAATAAGGTGGAGCGAAGGGGGAAATTTTGGAAAAAGATATTGTGATCGTTGGGGCGGGTCATGCGGGTCTAAGTTGTGCAGAGGCTTTGCGAACAAAGGGTTTCAAAGGCAGTTTGACGATTGTGGATGGACAGAAAGGCCTTCCTAAGGAAAGACCTCCCTTATCCAAAGGTGCCATCGTTAATGGAATTAATGAGGATTATTCTATACCCTTGATAAAGCCAGAAAATTGGTACCTTGAAAATAATATAGAACTTAAGACTGGCATCACAGTCACGTCAATTGATAGAGATGCGCGCGAAATAAATCTTTCAAACAAAAATACAATCTCTTACACGACACTTGTTATTGCGACCGGTGCTATGCCAATAGAATTGGAAATAACGCAAAAACATCCCCAATCTTTTACTCTCCGAACTTCAAAAGATGCGCAAGAAATAAGCAGAGCAGCTTCAACATTCAAAAGCGCATTAATAATAGGGTGTGGTTACATCGGGCTGGAAGTTGCGGCATCGTTGACTGAAAGGGGCCTCAAGGTAACAGTTTTGGAAAGTGAGGAACGGCCTCTGGCAAAAATTTCAAGTTCTGTTATCGCTGAAAAATTGGTTGAAATCCACGAAAGACGGGGGGTTAAATTTAGATTTAGCAATGCGGTAGTCAAAGTTGATCGTCTTAATACTGAATTTCGAGCATTGCTTCAGACTGGCGGTTATGAAATTGCTGAGATGATTATCACTGGTATTGGGGTCAGTCCTGACAGTGCTTTGGCGTCCTCCTCCTCCTTAGCTCAAAATGACAATGATAAAAATTCTATTTGTGTAAATGAAAATTTCGTAACGTCTGATCACCATATTCTGGCTATTGGTGACGTTGCTAAACGGGTTGGGACGGAAAAACGGATCGAGTCTGTTGATAATGCGCAAGAAGATGGAAAGCAGGCCGCTGCACATATCATGAAAGAAGGTAAGCATCCCAGAGGAGTGCCATGGTTCTGGTCTGATCAATACGATAAAACACTGCAAATTGCAGGATTAGTCCCGTTGGATTATGTCAATGTAACAATGGTTTCTAGACCTGGAAAAAGAGGTGATGGGTTTTCGGTCTGGGGTTATGTTGATGAAAAACTCAGGTCAGTGGAGGCCTTTTCAGATCCCGCAGCTTTCGCAATTGGAAAACGATTTTTATCTGAAGAACTGTCTCCTGCAAGCAGTGAAATAATGGATCCATCGATCGACCTTAAAACTATTTTTAAAAGACGCCGTGCAAAAGTATAGCAAGCTAGATTGGCTCAAAACTTCTTTAGTGATCGCCAAAGACGTAACGCTAGTTTCACCCTAAAGCATAAAAACTAACTTTTTTGACTAGCGCAACAATAACTGAAGAGACATTGGACTCTGGACTCCTCAACCAAGTTGCTTCAGAGCAACCAAAATGCCACCAAATATTCTTAACTTAGGAGAGGAAAATGAGTATCGGCACGCTTTCAATAGCTAACAATGGAAACACAATCTTTGGTAATGGTTCAGTATCTGAGGTTTCGGCCCAGCTCGAGGGACTCGGTATAACAAGACCGTTTGTAATCACCGATCAAGGCATAGCCGACTCAGGTTTGTTAGAAAAATTTAAAAAATACGTCCCAAATCTCGGAAATAATAGAGTTTTCTTAGATACACCTGCTAATCCAAAT
The DNA here is from genome assembly GCA_913031285.1 of uncultured Alphaproteobacteria bacterium. Classification (GTDB taxonomy): domain Bacteria; phylum Pseudomonadota; class Alphaproteobacteria; order Rhodobacterales; family Rhodobacteraceae; genus LFER01. The sequence goes on from CAJWEI010000013.1 coordinate 42,824, forward strand.
GAGGCGTCTGTTAAAGCCGCTTCTGAGGCATATCGGGACAGTGGCGCAAATGGCATAATCGGTTTTGGTGGCGGCTCTCCTCTAGATCTCGCCAAAGCTGCATCCCTGTCAGTTAGTCATGAGGGCCCGTTATGGAAATACACGACCCATCACAATGGCGTTAAACATATTGGAGAGACGCCCCCAGTAATAGCCATCCCAACTACCGCAGGAACTGGTAGCGAAGTATCTCGTGCGGCTGTTATTATTCTTGCTTCCGGAGAGAAGAGAATAATTTTTAGCCCTAATTTAATGCCCGATATTTCTATTTTAGATCCCGAATTAACTGTTGGATTGCCGCCATTCCTCACCGCAGCAACCGGCATGGACGCCATCACACACTGCATTGAAGCGATTTCATCGCCTAAAATTAATGCCTCAGCCGACGCAATCGGAGCAAGTGCCCTAAAAGATGCCTTGGGTGATGGCGCGCTGATGAAAGCAGTAAAAAACGGCGAAGACTTAGATGCACGTTCGACTATGTTAAGTGTTTCGACACGAGGAGGAATGGCATTCTCAAAAGGCTTGGGTGCAGTACACGCTATGAGTCACGCATGTGGTAAAGATGAGGATTTAAGACTACATCATGGAACCTTAAATGCGGTGATATTACCAACGGTGTTAAAGTTCAATAGTGCATTTCTTGGGGACAAATTATCGTTAATTAAGGCTGCTATCGGTGTGCCAAAAAATAAAGATATAGCTGAGTATTTTCTTGATCTTAACGCGGAACTTGGGATGCCATCCAATCTTTCAGAAATGGGGATAAGTTCCGGAATGCTTCCTTCTTTGTCAGAGCACGCTGTGACCGATAATACGGCGGCGACAAATCCTGTAAAACTTGATGCTGCAGGGTATTTGGAACTATTTAATCAAGCGCTAATTCAGTGAGTATGAGTTATGGATAAATATAATGAAGCGACGGATCGCGCCTCTATCGACTACCATTATTTTGTAAGAGGGCGTCTTCCAGAGTGGGAGTCGTATATTGAGCAATTTTCTTCTCAAAGTGCTGATGTTAGGCAAAAATTCTCCTACCACGCAGACATTGTTTATGGGGAGCATGATCGACAAAAAATAGATGTTTTTCCGACGGAAAAATATACGCAAAATTCGCCAGCTCTTGTGTTTATACATGGTGGTTATTGGCGCATGTTGGATAAATCAATTTTTAGTTTTATAGCACCAGAGTTTCTCTCAGCAGGGGTCGCTGTAGCTTTAGTGAATTATCGATTGCTTCCAGATGTTGGCCTAGCTGATATTGTAGACGACGTTAAAACAGCAACAAGTTGGTTGGCGACTAATGCAGATAAATTTGGGTTTGATTCAAATAAAATCACGCTTTGCGGGCATTCTGCTGGAGCGCATCTCGCGGCCCATGCAGCCATGGACTTGAACGCAAATTTTATAGGTGTTTCCGGTGTCTATGATCTTGAACCTATTCAGAATTCGTTTTTGAATGATATCGGATTTTTAGACAATGAAACGGTAGATATTTTTGGTGCTAATTCTATCATGCCAAATGGTGATGGTAGCAGTTTGTTTGCTTTTGGCGTGGAGGAGGGTGTTGAATTTTCACGACAAACTCTTTCGCAGGTAGAACTTTGGAAAATGAAATCTACAAAAGTGAACATGCTAGCAATCGACAATGCAAATCACGCAACGATTGTATCGGAATTAGCTAATTCCGATAGTAACCTCTTCAAATCCTCTTTGAATTTAATAAAGCAAATAAGGTCCTGATACTAACCTGCAGGTTTTTTGATCAATTTCTGCGTTATACCAATGAACGTTGTGCTTTCTCATGTGATCAGGAGTGGGCTAAATCATACCATTAAAAATTTTAAGTCATTTTTTTTGTGAAATTCTTATCGGCAAATAAATTCTAATTTAATAGAATGGCTTTGCGAACTCAAAATGTCGCGAGATTTAACTGGTTTATCAGTAGTGAGATGCCAATGGCGATCAATATCCAATTGGCGATGGATTTAAACCAAGTAACTGGTGCTTTTTTGAAAATATAAAGACCCAACCATGCCCCAAAAAGTGAACCCGGAACAATAACTGATGTTCGCAGAAAGGTTTCTGTTTCAACTTGACCTTTAGCAATTAGTGTGGCGGCTGTTACAAGGCACATTAGCCAAATTGGGAAAAGAATGTGGGCTCGTTGCTTAACTTGTGAAATTGGCGCTGCCAAAAAATAGACAACCAAAACAGGGCCTGAGGGGACCCCAAAAGCCCCCATAATGCCACCACATGTGGCACCAACAGCAAAATTTTTGCCAATGCCACGGTCTCCACAATACTTGAAATCAAACATTAAGGTTAAGCCAGCGATAGAAACGCAAGTGCCAATTCCTAAAGTGATTATTGACGCATCTGTTGAGGTCAAAAATTGAATACCTATAAAGTTGGCGATCACAATTCCGATGCTTAGTGGTAAGATTTCTGTCCAGTCGATTTCACCTAATAATTTAAATACAATATAGGATAATCCCAAAACAGAACAAATAGTGGTGATAGCGATCGCCTCTATTGGACCGAACAGCAGTGTATAAAGGGGCACCATTATTAACGCGCCGCCAAACCCAATATATGCAGTGAGAGATGAAGATAATAACGCTATCAAAACTGCGATAAAAAGACTGATGTCGAGAACCTCTAGCAAGAAATATAAGTCCTATAGTTTCCTAAAGTCTTCATGTGGCAACAAAAGTTCCCAATCTTCCAAACCAAAATAATCGCAAATCCGCTGTAAACTCTGAAGTCTTGGCGAAGCTTTTCCAGATAGATATTTAGTAAATTGTTGTCTGGAAATTTTAATCTGCCTGCACACTTGTGTGATTGACGAACTATACGCTACAAAAAGTTGTAAATTTTTGCTGGTATCAATTTTGTCCATTCAACACTCCACTAAATTTGCTGATGAAGACGCTATCAATACATTTAAATTGACGATTAGCGTCAAAAAATTTAGTCGGAACGTATTTCCATGCCAACGTTAATAGCTCATAGTTTTTTCTCAAGGATTCATTACGGATCTTTTCGATGAAACAATGCCTGAAAAGAGTGCTTTCGGGCAAAAAACTGAGGGAGGCTTTGCGTGTTCAGGTTAAAATTTATCAAAGCAATAGAACGATTTTCTCGAAACCTAAGTCTGGCTGCAATTGTATGCTCTGTTTCTATAGTTGGAACAATTAATGCCGCTAAAAGTTCGGAATTAAATGTCAGGCTGGGAGAAGACTTTACGACACTTGATCCTGCGTTTTGGCAAAGTGGTGCAGACTACACAATGATTAACGTTCTGTTTCCAAAACTAATTGAATTCAAGTCTGGATCAGATTGGGAATATGAACTTCAAGCAGCCGAGTCGATCAAACAAGTGGATGAATTGACCATAAAGTTCAAGCTCAAGCCAGGTTTGATGTGGACTGGGAATTATGGAGAGGTAACAACAGAAGATGTAAAGTATTCATATGAGCGTTACATCGACCCAGAATTAAATTCTCCTATTATTGGTGATTGGTTGGCGCTGAAAGAGGTCGAAATCGTAGATAAATACAGTGGTATTATTCACCTGAAAGAGCCTTTTGCACCGATCTGGTGGAGCACATTACCTTATACGAGTGGTGCAATTGTATCAAAAAAGGCGACTGAGGAAGCTGGTGGAAAATTTACAACTGATCCCGGTGCTACAGCAGGAGCTTATAAAATTAAGTCTTGGACTCCCCGTGAAAAAACAGTTCTTGTGCCACATGATGGCTGGAATGGACCTAAAGCGGGTTTCGACAAAATAACAATTTTGCCAATTCAGGAGCCAAAATCTGCGGAAATTGCTTTTGAGGCAGGTGAGATCGACATCACCGAGATTTCAATCGGCTCTGTGCCCAATTTCAGAGAAGCACTTCCTGTCGGAGGTGTTTTGGATGTTCGCCCCACCGCAGATTACACTTTCCTTGGTATCAACATTGCAAATAAAGATCTGTCTGATGTTCGTGTTAGGCAAGCTATCAAAAAGGCGATTGATGTTGATGCCATTTTGGAAGGTGCCTATTTTGGCGTTCCGGAGAAATCCACGGGGCTTGTGGCTCCCGGACTGGTCGGTTACACCGGTGTTGCTCCTGACCCCAGAGATGTTGACGGGGCAAAGGCGTTGCTTGCAGAGGCTGGAGTCAGTGCCTTAAACCTTGAGGTTGATGTTCTGAACACTGCTGAATTTATCACAGCCGCTCAGATTATTCAGGCCAATCTTGGGGAAATTGGGATAAATCTGCAAATCAACCAATTGGACTCGGGTGCGTTCTGGAATGTTGCAGCCGACAGAAAAGAAGCGCTCCAACTCACCTTAAATAATTACACCAGTCCGCCAGATCCATCTTGGTCAACCCAATGGTTTCTTCGAGATCAGAAAGGAATTTGGAATTGGGTATGGTTAGATAGTGAGGAATTTGACAATTTGCATTTTGCAGCGTTGAAAGAAACGGACATGAAAAAGCGCGAGTCGATGTATTACGACATGCAGAGAGTTATGGATGATTCCGGTGGCTTTTTGTTCATAATGCATCCGCCTAGCGTGATTCTTTACCGTGACAATATCAAGCCAGGACTCTATCCAAATGGCGGATTGAAATTATCTGAATTTCAGCCGGCAAATTAGTCCAATAAATAAAAATTCGGGCCGGCGTAAGTCGGCCCTTTTTTAGCCACTACGATTTGATTAAATGGTTAAATTCGTTTTTTTTATTTCGCTTATTAGTGATTTCTGATGTCGAATAAAGTTCTGAGAGATTCATGATTGTTTACACGATAAAGAGAGTTGTATTAGCGTTGTTGATTATCGCTTGTGCGGTCTCCACGATGTTTGTGATGATTCATGCAGTTCCTGGTGATCCAGCCAATGTAATGCTCGGGCCAAGAGCCACCCCAGAAATTAAAGAGGCATTGCGGGCAAGGTTGCATCTTGATCAACCTTTGAGCACCCAGCTTTTCTATTTTTTTAAAGGCCTTATTTCAGGAAATTTTGGATTTGATCTTAGGTCAAATCGGCCTGTCCTTGACATCGTTCTGGAGCAGCTACCTCACACCTTTATTCTTGTGTCTTCAGCGCTCATTGTATCCACACTAGGCATCCCCGTTGGATGTTATGCTGCGATGCACAGGAATGGCAAATTCGATAGAATTGTCGGCGCGATTTCTGTTTCAATTATAGCAGTGCCAGCGATTGTTGTTGGCCTATATATGCTCTTATTCTTCTCAGTTGAGTTGCGCGTTTTCCCGGTGATCGGGGCTGGAGACAGCGAGGACTGGCTTAATTATTTGTGGCATTTAACGCTGCCCGTTGTCACGATTAGCATTGCTTGGATAGGATATATTTCACGGCTTGTTCGTGCATCCATGATTGAAGTTTTGAGTCAAAATCATGTGCGAATGGCCAGAGCCTTTGGATTGCCAGAGGCGAGGGTGATAAGCAGGTACGCACTGCGTATTGCTGTCCTGCCCTCCATAACAATGATGGGTGTGAGCGTTGCATTCATCCTTTCCAGTACAGTGATAACAGAGATTATATTTGCCCGACCGGGGCTCGGCAGCTTGCTTTACGAATCCGTGCTCAGCAGAAACTATCCTTTGGTCATGGGAACGGTTTTGATGAGCACAATTTTCATAGTTGGCGGCACTACGATAGCTGATCTGATAAATGCGGCGCTCGACCCGAGAGCATTGAAGGAAAATGATTAATGGCTTTGGACCAGAAAAAGGAGGTGCAGAATTCTTTAGGTCACCGCTCGGTCAAGTTAATTTATCAACTTTTTCAAGATCCAATGGGTGCGGTTGGTTTACTGATTGTAATCAGCTTCCTAATAATCGCAATTTTTGCAGATTTTATCGCACCGTATGATCCAAGCAAAATTAATATTTTGAACAAACTGCAAGGCCCTAGCGCGGACCACTTGTTTGGCACCGATCAATTAGGACGGGATACGTTATCAAGATTAATTTACGGCACCCAAATAGCGTTGATGGTTGCAGGAATATCAATTGGATTGGCGGTACTTACTGGTTCAATTTTAGGTGCAATTGCCGGATATGGACCTAACTGGCTGGATTTCCTAATCATGTTGTTGTTTGACATGGTTCGATCATATCCCGTTATTATGTTCGCACTTGCCGTTGTCGTGCTGTTTGGTCCTAGCCTGTTTACAATCATGGCAATTATTGTTGCCACCTCATTTCCCACTTACGGCCGTTTGATGCGCACGCAGACGCAAAGCCTGCGGCAAGCTGAATACATATTATCAGCGCGGGCTCTCGGCCTTGGGATGCCTCGAATTCTTGTCAGGCACGTTCTACCCAACACCATCGGTCCAATTCTCATCGTGGCGAGTATGGATGTGCCGTTTGTCATAGCACTTGAGGCGGGACTGAGTTTTCTTGGTCTTGGCGTCAGACCGCCTACGCCAAGTTGGGGGAGTATCTTAAACGATGGATACACTTATATCAGAAACTCCAAGTGGATTTTGATCAGCGCAGGCATTCCTTTGATACTTGTCACCATCGGATTCACATTCTTGGGTGAGCAGCTTCGTGATATTTTTGATCCTAAAATAGATCGGGGTTCGCGATGAAATCAACAATGTCGCCTGCCATTAGGGTCCGTGGACTTACGGTTGAGTTTAACGGAGTCCCCGCAGTTAAATCAGTTGATTTAAACATCAGCAGAGGGCACATCGTCGGAATAGTTGGCGAGAGTGGCAGCGGTAAATCGACCCTCGCTTCTGCGTTGATTGGTCTGCTCCCAAATTCGGCAAGGATCACCAGCGGGCAAATTTTCTATGATGACCAGGTAAACACCTCGGCAACACCTGAGATACTTCGGGAGTTGCGCGGGCATTTTATATCAATGGTCTCACAGGATACGCTGAGTGCCTTAAACCCAGTGCTTACAATCGGTGAGCATCTGATAGACATTCAATTTCGTGAAAACATCAGCCTTGCGAAAAAAAAACAACGCTCCATCGCAGCATTGGAGTCAGTGCATATGCCAGATCCTGAGGCGCGTATGTCAATGTATCCTCATGAGTTATCCGGAGGCCAAAAACAGCGCGTTTCCATTGCGATGGCAGTCATGGTGAAGCCCAAAATTCTTATTGCCGACGAACCTACAACAGCATTGGACGCAACTTTAGAGGTTGAGATCATTGCGTTGTTAAAGGAGCTTCAACGTAAGATAGGGTGCGCAATGGTTTTTGTTACGCATCATCTTGGAGTGGTTGCCTCACTTTGTGATGATGTGGTGGTAATGCATCAAGGTAGCATCCAAGAGGTAGGAAACGTTAAAGATGTGTTTCTGACGCCAAAAAATGACTACACGAAAAAACTTCTGAAGTGTGACCCAGCCCGGATTGAAGAAAAATGCCGACACTTACCGACGATGGAAGCACCCAACCAAAAAAGAGTTGAAGACGAAGAAGCAAAGACCAAGCGGCTTTCTGGAGATCGAGCACCTATTTTACAGATCAAGAATCTTACGGTGAAATTTCCTAAGCCATTTGGATTGGCAAATTTGTTTCAAAAGGCAATTTCAAAGGACATTACGGCTGTAAATAATGTATCGCTAAACCTCTTTGCGGGTGAAACACTTGCGATTGTTGGGGAGAGTGGGTCGGGGAAAACAACGTTAATTCGTTCCATAATAAGGCTGGTTTCTTGCCAAACAGGGACAATTAGTTTTTTCGGCAAATCGATACTCGATCAAAGTCGGAATGACTTGGAGTCAGCCCGAAACGAAATTGCTCTCATTTTTCAGGACCCCATCGGCAGCTTAAGCCCGAGAATGACGGTTGAAAAAATAATTAAAGAAGCGCTTCCCAGTGGGGTTGGCAATGCCAATGATCAGGGTCAAGAGGTGCAAAACCTCCTTTCTTTGGTTGGACTTCCCGCTAAATTTTTAAGCCGATATCCTCATGAACTTTCTGGAGGTCAAGCACGGCGGGTTTGCGTGGCCAGAGCGTTAGCACAAAAACCCAAATTATTAATTGCCGATGAACCAACTGCGGGATTGGACGTGTCTATTCAAGGAGAAATTCTAAACCTTTTGGCTGAAATTCAGGACAAAATTAGATTACCAATTTTGATTGTCACCCATAATCTCAATGTTGTTCGGCATATAAGTGACAGAATGGTAATTATGCTGATGGGTGAGGTTGTAGAGGAGGGGGCCACAGCGGACATTTTTTCCAAACCTGCGCACGATTACACAAGGCGTTTGTTGAATTCAAACATTCATGCTTTGCCGGAATGACGAGAAAGAGCGTATTGGCAAATGAATGACCTCCTTTACATGTCGGCTACAGATGCTCTGAAGGAGTTCAGGTCGCGTTCTTTGTCCCCGGTGGAGCTTGTTGACGCGATCATTGCGCGTGCTGAGAAAATTCAGGACACGGTTAATCCATTTGCTGACAAATATTTCGATGAGGCAATCAAAAATGCAAAATTAGCCGAGGCAAAATATAGAGATCCAGATGACAGACTGGGGACTCTTGAAGGATTGCCACTGGCTGTCAAGGACAGCACACCAATCAGGGGTCGGCGCTCTACGAATGGTTCGCTCATAAACAAAAAACGCGTTGATCAGCAGACAAACCCGTCCATTGAACGTCTCTTGGCTAGTGGCGCAAACCTTTTTGCCAGAACAACCTGTCCTGAGTTTTGCTGGCTTTTCACCTGTCATTCACGCATGTGGGGGGTTACGCGCAACCCTTGGCGGTTGGATATTACACCTGGCGGCTCATCAGGCGGGTCTGCTGCAGCCTTAGCTGCTGGCGCTACAACCATTGCGACAGGTAGCGATAGCGCTGGTTCAATAAGGCAACCAGCCAGCCAATGTGGGGTTGTTGGCTATAAGCCAGCATATGGGCGAATGCCTCTTTCTCCATCGAATTCCTTTGATCCGTATGTTCAAATTGGCCCTATGGCTAGGACTGTGGCTGATGCAGCTCTAATGTCAAACGTGATGTCGGGGCCGCATCCCTTGGACCACACAGCCCTCAATGACATAGTCACGATTCCAGATTGTCTGCCGGACATCACCGGCATGAAAATAGCTTTTTCCAAAAATCTTGGATATTTTCAACTTGCCGATGACGTTGAGCGAGAATTCATGTCATCGGTAGACGCGCTTGCGAAGGCTGGCGCGATCATTGAAGAAGTGTCACTGAGCGGGCTTGATGAAATAATTCGATTGTCGCACGGAGCCCAGGAGTTTTTGGCCCATGAGTTTCTGCAAGAAGCTCTAGACAATTTTCCAGATATAATCAGCGATTACGTTCCAGAGTTGCTAAAGACAGCGCTGAGTTTCAATTCGTCTGACTTTCGCAAATCCACCTTACTCGCTGGTGAGATCTGGCAAAGCCGTCTTGGGCCTTTGTTTCAAGAATATGAGGCTTTACTCTGTCCAACTGTATCCTCCCCTTTAGTGCCTGCAGAAAATTGGCAAAAACAAAAGATTACGGTTAACGGTCATCAACTCACCGATACGGAAATGACCATGACTGGATTGTTTAATCTGTACAGCAGGTGTCCCGTTCTCTCAGTGCCTGCGGGAATGACAGATGACGCCTTGCCTTGTGGGCTGCAAATCATTGGTCACCCCTATGATGACGTTACGGTCTTTCAAATTGGCGCTGCTTTGGAAAAAATACGGCCATGGGCATCAGCATCCGACAAGTGGCCCTCTCTGAGTTCAATGACAAGCACGTGAAATTTAATTATTGCGGAAAAATTTGATGAGTGTTGATGATCTTTGCTATATGTCTGCTCATGAAGCTCTTAAGAGATTTCGCGATTTATCTCTGTCCCCGTTGGAGCTGGTTGAGGCCATCATAGAAAAAGCGGATTTAATCGCCGATACGGTGAACCCCTTTGCAGATCGCTATTTTGAAGAGGCAATAGATAGAGCAAAAAAATCTGAAGCCTTATATGCGCAAAGGACTGCTGATATTGGCCCTATTGAAGGCGTCCCTCTTGCTGTAAAAGATCTTTGTGAAATTGCGGGGAAACGCACAACAGCGGGATCTCTTATCAATGCGCAAAATATTTGTGAACAAACATCGCCCCACGTTCAAAGGCTCATGGATGCGGGAGCCAATGTTTTTGCGCGAACAACAATCCCCGAATTTGCGTGGTTGTTTACCACTCAGTCCCGAATGTGGGGAGTCACCCATAACCCCTGGAAAATAGGAATATCTCCGGGTGGCTCCTCAGGTGGTTCAGCGGCCGCGTTGAGCGCAGGGGCAGCTACGATTGCAACCGGTAGCGACAGCACTGGTTCAATCCGGCAACCGGCCAGTCAATGCGGTGTTGTTGGTTACCAACCACCCCATGGCCGCATTCCTAACATTGGGACGAGTTCCTTTAATGGATACGCCAAATCAGGGCCGATGACACGGACGGTTGAAGATTGTGCAATCATGGCAAATGTGATGTCCGGCCAAGATTACCGGGACCATAATTCTTTCATTGAACCTGTTCTAATAAAGCTTAGTAATCAGAATTTAGCGGGCATGAAAATTGCGTTTTCCATGGATTTGGGATGTTATGAAATTTCAGAAGATGTCCGACGTGAGACCAATGAAGCGCTCCGGGCATTGCGCCATGCCGGCGCTAAGGTGGATGAAGTGCCAGTAACTTGGGCGGGTGGTCTCATCGATCTTGCGCTCGGTAATCAGGAGGTGTTGTTTGCGGCATTTTTAAATGAAAATGTTAAAAAACATGGCGATATTGTTAGTAATTATGTGCCGCAATTAGTTGAAACTGCCAACAGTTACTCTACTGGAGTTTATCATCAATCTTTGCTTGCAGCTGGCCAAGTTTGGTTGGAGCACCTTGGCCCTCTTTTTCAGAAATATGATGCCTTTATAACTCCTACGACTACTTACACAGATATTCCGGCTACCGGATGGCAAAAAGATACCGTTAATGTTAACGGCAAAGAATACACAGATACTGACACCACTCTGGCAGTCCTTTGGAATATGTTTAACAAATGCCCAGTGATGGCGATTCCATCGGGCAGAGCATCGAGTGGTGTGCCTACAGGCATACAGGTAATTGGTCGACCATATGATGATCAAACAGTGTTTCGAATTGCCAAGGCCTTTGAAAATGAAAAACCGTGGCTTGATTGTGCCGAGAGAAGACCTGTTTTAGCGTCTAAACTGTCATGAAAAATATGCTCGCTTTGGTGAGTGCATTAAACTCTTTGGTACGAGTACAAATTTGGACGGAGTGAAATGCAAAATTACAAAACGATATCCAATCCTGATTTGACGGTAGGTGAAAATAATAAACAGCGATGGAATCAGGCTCGGTATAGGCGACATGGATTTCATAATGCGAACATCCTATTCCGCCGTGCGCTGATGGTCAGATCAAGAGAGGTCTTAGTTCTTAGGCCTTGTGAGAGATCGAGTGTTCCAATTAGTCATGATTTGCAGGGATTAATGAGTCATCCGGCTTTTTCAGCTTTATGCTGTATTCATGGAGATGAAATTGTACTGGAAGCATCTGCAGACGATTTTTCAACAACGCGGCCCCACTCTATTCAGTCAATTTCAAAACTTCATGTTCACTTAATTGTTGGTCGTTTGATTGAGGAAGGGGTTTTATTTCTAGACACTAAAGTAAGCGATTATTTGCCTGATATTGGCACTGGCTATGCAAACGTCCCCGTTCAAAGACTTCTTGACATGTCCGTGAATAATAACTTCTCGGAAGATTATTTAGATCCAAATTCTGATTGTTTCACTGAAGAAATTGCGCTCGGATGGCGCCTGCCGGGTGATCGGAACATCAAGGAAACTAGTCTGGAGGAATTTACAAACAGCATAACAGGCCTCGAGGATCAGCGATTTGTTGAGGTGGCCCAGTATAAATCTGCCAATACAGATGTTTTGACTAGAATAATTGCAAAAATCTCAGAAAAGACTCCTACTCAACACATTGAAGAAATTGCGGATGCGATAGGTTATGAAGGCGCCTTTTACATCAGTCTCAGTCCAGAGGGATATCCCGCTTTTTCTGGTGGTGGCTGCTTAAGTGCACGCGATCTTGCGCGTTTTGGCCTAATTTTCACAAGAGGTGGAAAGAATATAGCTGGTCAACCTTTTGCCAATGAGGAATTTCTATCAAAAAGCCTCTCTAGACCGGCGCCTAGGCTGGCAGAGCCGAAAGATTGGCTGAGATATTCAAACCATGTCATGACAGACGGTCGTTTCTTAGGTCATGCAGGGTATGGGGGACAATTTCTGCTAGTTGATACCCAAACGAAAACTTCAATTTCATTTCTGAGCGTCCTCGAAAATGAAGACGGTTATGATGATGTCTACATGGGTGATGTCGCTGCAACATTGAAAAATCTATTGGAAGAATTTTGATTCGATCTATTGTTCCCTGGTCTCTTACAGCATTGAAAACTGGTCTTCGGCAAGTCAGGTTAAGCAGCACTCTCTTTGCACTAATTACGGCTAATAAAAACCAATGGCTCAACCCGTCAGAGGCCCGAAAACCGCGTGTCTTGGAACCTGGACCTTAAATGGATTAGTTTTAATTGGCTTGGGATGTTCGTTGCTGTACAAAACTTTTTCAATCGATTTGCATTGATGCAATCAAAGTAGCGACCGAAGACGGGTACGAGTTTCTCTTGCAGGAGAACATTATCAAATACGTCTGGCGATACCGTCACAAAGACAACCCAATACAAGATTTGCAGAAGGCTCAATAGTGCCTCGATCGCTTAATCGAGGAATACAGTTAAGACAACGGGCGAACGTCCGTGATGAGCCACTTCATCAAAACCTTCACAGGGCCAGGAATTTCTCGTTCACCTGATTCCCACCTACGCACAGTGCGACCACTTTGTACTTGCAGCACATTTGCCAACTTTTCCTGTGAAAGTCCCATCTTCTTTCGCCAATCGCGGAGCAGAGAAGGGGTGAGTTCAGTAACAATGCCGTCCTTATCGACGCAGCCAATCCCAAGTTCACGACACAAGTCGTGAATTTCATCGATGCGTTCTTGATCAACAACATTTGCACAGCCTTGGCGCCAAGTATTCAGGGTCATGCGACCATCTGCATGGACCTCTCGAATGACAACAGGGACAACTTCGCGCTTGTGGCCGTCCTCCGGTTCCCAGACATCAATCGCTAGCCGACTGGCATTTCCGTACATATGGCAGATTTGAGTATCCTTCTCGACAAAATCCCAAGTTCGGGCAAACAGGTTTAGCAGGAACTCATCCATCTGAACCGATGTCATTCGTATGGCTGGATGAGGCGCCAACAGGTTGTTATGATCGGTCTCACGGTAAAATTGTGACCTTGAGTGGTAGCTAAAGTTGGTCATGTGACTGCATCCTTACACAAATTCGTATCACATCAGGATAGGGCCATGTGTCCTGCAAATCAACTTAAAAAGGACATATGGCCCTTATTTTACCTGCCGAACCCAAATGAGCTAGTCGGTCAAGTCGGCCTTTTTGGCCTGTTGAACCTGTTTGATGATTGACTTTGTTCATGTTATGTTCCAATCTCCAAAAAAGAGGTAATTCAAATGACAAATAACGGCAGCCCGGACTACGGGCCACAGATGCGCTTGTCCGAAGAGATCGACGAGCAAAAATACCGGCAGACCGGCGAAGACTTTTATTCCAAGTGCGTTCGCATTGCGGATGCGCTGAAAGATGACGCTGACCACTTCGAAAATTTCAAAGACGCATTGCGTCACATGCGCTTCCTCCCAGCTGGTCGTGTGCAGAACGCCATGGGAGCAGCTCGCCAGACAACAGCCTACAATTGTTTTGTCTCCGGCACGATCGAGGATAGCATGGACAGCATTATGTCCAGGGCCACTCAGGCAGCTGAAACGATGCGTAGGGGAGGCGGCATTGGTTACGACTTTAGTCGCATCCGTCCGCGAGGTGACCTGATCAAAAGCCTGGAGAGTCGCTCCAGTGGCCCTGTGAGCTTCATGGGCATCTTTGATAGCGTATGCCAGACAATTGCCTCGAGCGGCCACCGTAGAGGCGCACAGATGGGTGTGTTGCGGATCGATCACCCCGACATCGAACAATTTATCAGTGTCAAACACAACTCAGATAAGCTGACTGGCTTCAATGTCTCGGTCGGTGTGACCGATGAGTTCATGCTGCATCTGCAAGACAAAAAGCCATTCTCACTGCGCTACGAAGGCACAGTGTACAACGAAGTTGATCCAGTGGCCCTTTGGGACATGATCATGAGGTCAACCTGGGACTGGGCTGAGCCTGGTGTCCTGTTCATCGACCGGATCAACGAGATGAACAATCTTTACTACTGTGAGGACATCGAGGCGACCAACCCATGCGGTGAGCAGCCTTTGCCAGCTTACGGTGCATGTTTGCTGGGGTCGTTTAACCTGCCGAAATACATCGTTGAGGGCAAATTTGACGTTGCGCAGTACAAGACAGACATAGCTGTTACCGTAAGAGCCATGGACAATGTGATCGACCGGACCATCTACCCACTGGCAGAACAGAAGTGGGAAGCAATTCAGAAGAGACGCATGGGCCTGGGAGTGACCGGCCTAGCAAATGCCGGTGAAATGCTCGGCTACCCATACGCATCGGACAAATTCATGGCCTGGGCGAAGTCTGTTCTCTCAATGCTGCGCGACTATTGCTACGAAGCAAGTGCCGAGCTGGCTAAAGAGAAAGGACCGTTTCCGCTGTGGGATTGGGAGAAGTACAGCAAAGGTAGGTTCATCCAGACGCTGCCTCAGGAACTCCAGGATACGATCCAGACGACCGGCATCCGCAACAGCCATCTGACATCAATCGCACCTACCGGCACGATCAGTCTGACAGCTGACAACACCAGCTCAGGCATCGAGCCACCATTCGCTCTGTTCTACGACAGGACAATCGAAGGCTTCGACGGTCAATCGATAGAGCGTGTCGAGGATTACGCTTACTCGAAAGGCTGGCTAGGTCGTACAGCCAATGAAATCACTGCGGACGAACACCTGGCGGTGCTGACACTGGCCTCGCAGCTGGTCGACAGCGCGGTGAGTAAGACGTGCAACGTGGGTGATGATGTCACCTACGATGAGTTCAAGCAGCTGTACTTCAAAGCCTGGAAGAGTGGCTGCAAAGGCATTACGACGTTTAGAGCGGCTGGCAAGCGATACGGAGTCCTCAATGAGGTGAAACCGGACAACGACAACGAGCCAACGGCAGAAGCCTGTTTTATCAATAGTGAAACTGGGAAGAAGGAGTGTGACTAATGACAACGACGCCAAATTGTTGCGGTCAAAAGATGACCCAAGAGCGGATGGATTTCTACTCGTGCCAGCTGTGTAACGGTGAGGCCATCTGGTCTGCCGAGTACAACTGTTGGGAGTATGAGTGTCCGCACTCCCTCGACCCGAATTTTGGATACGGAAGGAGACTTGATGAGAGGACAAATGTTGAAGGCTTTACAGTCTCACGCGAAAGCGAGCATCGAGCTGCATAAAGCGAACAACGAGATATACCTGGCCAACCCTGGAGGGATTGGTGAACACTCGGACATCCTCGAGGCTGTTCAAACCGAGCTAGACAAGATGTCTGTTCACTCTGACCGGCTCGAGTAGCTCGATTATGTGGTGGACAGCAAGTAGATTACTGTCATGTTGATAATCAGGTGTAATCATATTGATTGATAAGAATACCTCGATAACAAATCGTCACATTTTCAGTTTTCTGCTTCAACTCTATTTCTATGTCCTTCCATACGGGAAGACATCCATCCATGGCCTCTTTGTCTCGGTATTCAAAAACATAAGCCAACTGGTGTTGGCCCTTTCGATTCCAAACTTTTGTGCATGAGTAGCGTGTCAGCCCAGCTTCCTTGAACCGAGGCATGAATTGGTCCTTTACAGCATCCCAGCGGTGTATGCTTAAATCTAACTCGTTTTCTGTTTTAAACGTTTGGACAGTTATGTTCATCAGCATTTGAGAGTCTCCAGATCATCAAGGCGAGCTAATCATGGCACTTTTCGGCTTCAGTAAAATCGTACAGCACAATCCCCCGATTTGGATTAATCTTGGGAGCAAATTGAGGAACATCTTTTATCAAGTCAGACATGTAATCTTTCCAGATGACATCACACTTAGCGAACGCATCTTGGTCTCGGTATTCTAACCAATTTCCAATGGTAAACTTATTCTTGTTGAAAATTCTGGTCACATAGAATTTAGTCATGCCAGCCGCTCGCAATTTGCCCGCATGAGCCTCGTAACGTTGCTCAACGAGGTAAAGAAAACCTCTCATTTCACTTTCGTTCGGAAAGTCTAGAGTTGTGAAGCTAGTAATAACAGCTTGAGACATTTCTGCTCCTACAAGTTCAACCTTTATTTTTTGATAGCCTCACTGGCTAATCCCAGTGGGGCTTTTTTTCATCGGCCGAAATACCAGGCTCTCTTTCTTTGCCTTCCGCTCAGACTGCAACCTGGCCAATTCTTCCTTCAAAGACGTGACATCGTCGTTTGCATTTTGCGCTGCAAGCAAGCGTTGTTCGACATCAATCATCCGACGGGTGACTTCATCGATTTCGGATTGCACCCTTGCGTTGCTATTTTCAGCATGAATTTCCATATACCGTCTGGCGTAGTAACTATATTGGCCCTCATCAGGCAGTGCATCGCTTGGGATGGAGGGCCACTTAATCCCTGGCTTCTGCTCAGGTGAGACAAGGTAGAGACCCATCTTTGCTGCTGTCTTTTTTGCCTCGGTATCTGTCATTCAATTTTACCTGTTGGGTTATCTCATGCAATGAATAGAGGTGGTGGTTTCCCCCGTCTCTGCGGTAGCAGAAACGAGGGTGATAAACCATTAGGCTGCTTTAGTTGCCTTTTCAGCCTGACGTGCTTGATAAGCGGCAAGTCTTTTCTGATAATCATCTTCTGAAAGACCGTGCCAGCCAATACATTTGCCGCTAGGCGAGCGACCGCATCCACACTTGTTTGCCTCAGCCATGAAATAGCTCCCTTATTTACAATGACCCCTGTTTGAACTCCCTGAAGTGGCGTCAAATACGGGAATTGCAATGGAGGCAAACAATGTTTTCCACTGAACAGAAAAATCCATGTAAAAGAAAAAGACCAGTGCCATCAAGCAATCTGATGCACATTGGCCATTCCTAGCCAGGTAACACCTGGGTCATAGGGTATAGGGCCGCGCCTCCCTTCTGCAGGGAGACATGTGCGGCAACCGTGCAGAGAACATAATGATTTTGCTGCATATAAGCAACTTTTGGCGGGTTCCACCCATGAGGAACCTAAAGGGCCTAAGGCTCGCTATGCAGCGGCCTCGGCATCAATCAAAAGCACACGATAGGTAACGCTATGACCAAGTGGCTAATGCGTTTCTACATGGCACTGCTTGCTGCTTATTTGTCGTATTTATTTGTCGTCGCTGCAATCCACACGGTGTGTGATTGTTTGAGCTAGTCAACAAGAGTAACGAAGGTCACAGGTTCAATTGTACAACACGAGCAGACCGAGGATCAAAATCACAAGTCCATAGAACCACCAACGGCCAATGGCTTTTCTGGTCTTTAGTGGCGGTGTGATCGCATTAGTGAACGCAAACTTTAATCTGTCTCTTGTTTCGTCTGTCATGACTTTTGATCGCTCCTCGCGCTAATTAATAAGCCAGTAGATAAACCCAAGGAC
>CAJWEI010000014.1 GCA_913031285.1 uncultured Alphaproteobacteria bacterium
CCCACCACTTAGTCTCCTCAAAACCGCAGGTAAGGCACAGTTTTGGGAAAGTTTTGAACTTTCAGGTGATTAGGTGGGGTAAAGCACCCTAAGGTCTCACAATTAGTCTCTGTTTGGCGCGTTTTCTGGGCGTATACGGCAAAAGTCTCAGCAGCGCATTTACGTGTGAGGTCTTGGGGTAGGTGACCACCAACATTCCCAGACTGCACACCCAATTCCAGATGGAATCCCGTGTGCCTTCGGAGACTTCAAACTGAACTGGCCACTGAGTTTTGCTCCGGATCACCGACATACGCTCCCGGACATGATCGCCCACTACGAGTGCGACAACCTTTAGTGAGACCAGATTACAGCTCCGCAGTTTGCTGTCGATTGCAAGATTAAATAGCGCAAGGTCTCTGAGATCTTCGGCTAATTCAAGTCGCGCCTGAATGGCCCAGACCTGTTTTGGCAAGAGTGGGAGTTTCTGACCGACAATGCGCCCCTTGTTCCAAGCGCGGCGCTTCGGTTTGACAGCTGGTAGATGAATTTTGGACATAAGATATCCTCCATCCATCCATCCCGCTCCCAACATCAACACCGTGTTGACCGGTACAGTCTTAAAAGAGGGCAAATGGCCGGTTCCATTCGAAGCCTGGACTTTCGTGTTGTTCGCAGCGAATGGCAGTTTTGAGCCCATTTTCCCAGTTTTCTGCGCCGCCGCAAATGACCGTTATCGGAAAATTGGCGAACCGTTGTCTGCAATGCTTGCCCCCCAAATCTGCAATAGTCTTTATACTCACGTAAGAAGGGAATTTCGCTCAATTCGTAACTATGGAAGTGGGAAACATCCGAGCAATCCAGCCGGTAGTACAATCAATGCGCCTGCCGCATAGAGTTTTTCCCCCAGTGCTCGTTCATCTGATTCTACAGTGATCCAGAAATCGCCAATGTCTACGACGCCTACATTCGCCGGCAATCGAGATATAAATCCTTCGTTCGGAAACAAGGCCATAGCGCCGGGCGCAACGTCGGTAAAATACATCACGCCAAGTTGGAGCGAAATCCACCCAATCAAGACGACGACGACTGACGCAATCCAAGATCTAATAGTCATGGATGTGTTCCAAAGTCAGACCCCGTTCATCAAGTCCACGCAGGACCACAGCCAATTTGGACACAGGCAATAGGATCAGGTTACGAGTGTCGTCATAGCCTTGACGACCAAAACTATACAGCGCTTCATCTAGACCCGCGACCTCGGAGGTCACTGTGAACAGAATATCATCATTGCCGGCAATCTCGACGAAATCCCCGCCAGCCTTGGCCCATTGCAACAAAAGTTCTGTCAGGGCGCGATAGCGGGGTGTCTCGATTTCGATGCCGTCTGGGCGCATGGCGATCACATCTACATCGTCAAAGGCCGCAAGATCAACGGCACCTAGCCCAGTGAGGATCATCCGTAATCGCAAGGCGTCGGGTTCCATGTTGGCCACAGCCGCGGCGATAACACTGGCATAACCCGCCTTGGCTTTATATTCCAAGCCAACCGCGAACCGTCTTTCGTGATCCCGAAATACCTCTGTTGTGATGTCGCTGATGTCGGTTGCGTCCTGCGTAAAGTCCCATTGATACCATGGCACTTGACGCAAAAACTGTGCATACTCAGCCGCCTGCTGTGCGGTCAAAT
Source organism: uncultured Alphaproteobacteria bacterium (assembly GCA_913031285.1). Lineage (GTDB taxonomy): Bacteria > Pseudomonadota > Alphaproteobacteria > Rhodobacterales > Rhodobacteraceae > LFER01. Next base: position 1,670 of record CAJWEI010000014.1, read on the forward strand.
CATCCAACGGCGCACGGGTTTCACCGCGTATCAATGTCGCCATGCGACCAATAGTTTCTTCGTAGAGACCCTTTGCCAAAAGCTCTGCGGTGAAGCTGACCCCGATTGTGTAAACAGTCGATTTATATTCCGACGGGAACCCGCCATGCGGTCCAGACGCCTTGGACAGGCTGCAAAGCGATGCCCAAAACCCACCAATTGCAGGCAGATACTTGTAGTCATGAGGATCGCCCGTGCTGATGACCTTAGCATAATCATCGTAGGCATGGACGATGTGCCATTCGGGGTACGTCAAAAGCGTACGACCTTCAGGCCGGTGCTGGTCTGGCGGCAGGATCGCCGCATACTCCGGTCCACCACCCTCCGGCCGACAAGCCAATTCGATATAGCCAATAGGAGCAAGCAGCCCGATCACGAGCAGCAGTAGGATACCAACGGCACGTTTCAGCAACCGCTTCATACGGTGCGACCCAACCGTAATCCAGCAATCAACGCCACACCACCAAGGGCAATATGTGGCAAATTCGCGAGCACTCTGAATAGAGTAACTGACAACCCGTCCGAGGCGTTGGTGAAGATACCAAAGTCCAGATAGCCCCAGCCAGTCAAAAAGCCCAACGCCCCATCACCAAGATAAAGCGCGCCAAAGATGACCAAGAAGACTTTGCTGGCCCGCGCGCCCAACAGCGCCGCTGCCAAAGCCCAAAGGGCTGAAACCAAATGCAACATGTCGTCAAACAGGTCGAGCGCGAAGATGCCGAATGCCAGCCCTGCATCGTCCGTTATACCTGGTACATAGTTCAAGCCTGCGGCTGCCAGCAGGACAACGAAATATCCGAGCACAAATTTTTGGAGCAAAGTCATAAGGCCTCCAAGTAGCTATCCCAAAGATTGTTCCGTAGCAGAAGATCAGGGTCCATTGCCCGTTTCGCTGCTGCGAATTCCGATGCACGCGGATACGCCCGCGTAAATTGATCTTGTCGTGCGTGTGGCCGGTAAGGCAGATAATATGTTCCACCAATCGAAATTACACCATCAATCAGTTCTTGCGTCATACGTCGCATATCGGCTTCAGCACGGGCGGTCAGTTCTTGACTGAACGACATCACAGCTGCAATTCGTGAGGTTGTGGCATATCCGAGCCAGCTGGCCGAGTCAGTGTCTACAAAACGCAATGTCACGTTCAGAAACTCTTGATACGAACCCGGGATTACTCTGCGGCACAACATCGCAAACTCTGCAAAGCGATCTGGCGAGATAAAATACTCGTGCAAAATGTCTGTGCGGTCAGGATTACGGTCATCAAGCGTCACCACAGGTTCATTGATAAGATTATTACGCGTGACGGGGCCGCTAGCCAATTTAGTCGCAAGATCAGCCTCAAACCACCATCGAAGCCGCTTCATCCGCTCGTTCCCAAGCTGGGCGCGATAAATACGGCTTGCGACCTTCGCAGCTGCACCAGATCCACTTGCAGCAGGCAGGTCACTTTGATCGGTGCTCGGCCGATAGGTAATTAGCAAAGCATCAGACATAAAACTTGCGCGCTGCACGTTGAGCCGCCCGTAAGCCATTTTCACTGTTTCATCCGCAAGCGCCTCAATGAATTTGTCTCCAAATATCTCAGCAGGCATTTCCGCAAATGTGGGCTCGAGGCGTTGGTTCTGTGCCAGATCAACATCCATCTGCGTTATGATCCCTGTTAGGCCATACCCACCCATGGTCATTCCAAACAGATCAGGGTTTTTAGTGCGAGAACATGTTGCAAGAGTACCATCGGGCAAGATCATATCAAACGACCGAACGGAGCTGCCCATCGGCCCTTCTTTCACGGGCCAACCATGGGCATTCACACAAAACGTCGCTGCGATGCCAAAGTCATTGTTCGATTGCATGACGCGCGGGCCCAAGCCAATCGGATCGGCCGTCGCAATCACATCGCTCCAGCGCGCACCTGCGTGTACGCGCATCAATTGATTGACAGAGTCCGGTTCGACAAGCCCATTCTCGAACGTAATTGCATGACCCTCCCTCGGAATGGCTTGCCCACCCATGGAATGACGCGCGGCACCGACATTTACCGGACGGTTGTTGGCACGGGCTTCGTCTAATTCCGCACGGATTGAAGCGATCAACTGCTCTCCAGGGTCGTCCTTTAAAATGATGTGTCGGAATATACTCGTCTCGCTAAGTTCGCTGGCATCATTCAATGTCCCAGCAGTACCAATTGGTTCAATCGATCGAGTCCCATCAAGCGTGGGATTTGACGATGAGAATGACTTCGTTAGCAATCCACCTATAACCGCGCCACCACCCAAAAGTGCAGCCCGGCGGCCAATTTTAGATTTTAATTCCAATTTTAAACCCTCGGGTTTTGAACTACAGTTGCGACGTGACGTCTCACAGTTGAATTTAGAGTATGGATTTACTGACCCACGTTTTGCAACCGGTAAAAAGAGAGGCCATTTTATAAAAGAAGTAGGCCTTGGTGTTGGGCATCCTTGGCTTGATCGCAATGATTGCACGTCCACCGGTCGCCATTATGTCGTGGATATCGCCAACCAGTGGGTTGAGTTTGAGCGTCTACCTTGATCAATCCATTCTTTTGTCATAGATTTTTTAGGCCCACGGGTTGGGCTTGTGGAATGCGGTTGACCGAGTGACGGTAACTCGCATCCCGATCTTAGTTACAAATTTTCTGATTTTGGGGTTAATCGTCTGGCAAAGTTGGTTCAAATTGGGCCCGTTCGAATGGATATTACGGCGGATCACTTTTGCTGGAACCCGCTCCCGCTCGTAACAGTTTGGTGCTTACGCAGACATTCATATCGTTCACAATACCGGATAATTGGGCTCTAAACTACTATTTGCTGCGCATTGTATAAGGGTCAGCTATGCGGACGAACTGTGAATTGGCTGCGGGCGCACCAAGCTCCAGATTGAGAATGCCTGCCAAAATGATCTCACCAATGTAGCTTTTTTCCTTTAACCAAGAAACGGGTCGTCTTGGTCAGTTCGGCTGATGTAAAAAAAATACCAAGAGCACCAAAACTGGACAACATAATATGAGCAAAGCTGCTGTGCTAAAATTTGATTTCAAATCTACTATAATGTTGCTTTTGCTAGCAGCGGTATGGGGCGGGTCGTTCTTCTTTGGTGAGGTCGCTCTACGCGAAGTTCCTCCACTCACCATTACCCTGCATAGGGTAGTGTAAGCCTTGCCAATCTTGGCGGTGATTGTATTCCTTAACGGAATTGCATTGCCACGATCCCTAAGTGTCTGGGGTGCCTATCTGGTTATGGGCGCACTCAATAATGCCATCCCATTTTCACTAATTTTCTGGGGTCAGACACAGATTGAAAGCGGGTTAGCTTCCATTTTGAACGGAACTACAGCCATGTTTGCAGCTGTTGTGGCAGGGCTGTTGCTAGTTGATCTACGCGCATCCGCGATCAGTACAATGAGATCCGGGTCAGGTTGCGGCGCATCCTTTGGCACAAGACAATCGGTTTTGCTCTGCCCTTCTGGCGTTTTTCGAACGCGGCCTCGAAGGATCCGAGAATGGGGCCACACTCAGTATTCTCATAAACCAGTGCATGAAGGTTCAAGTGAACTTTTTTCGGTCCTTCCGAAGGTCGATACGCGCATTGACGCGGCCCAATTCTTTTGAGGCGGCTTTGATCCCATAAGTGGCAAGATCCTTTCGCAGCTGGCAGGCCCCCGCAATGACTGTAGCGACCGAGTTACTAATAACATCTGCCCCCGCGATCTGATCCACCAACCAAGTTTTGTCACCCAACCTGGCCTTGAGGCTGCAGAATACACGGCACTCAATCTCTCCGGCTGGCAGGCTCTCTACATTTGTTCGGTCCTCGTCGCCTTATGACTTCAATGTGTAGTACCACTAACGTTTCGTCTGGGTCGCTCCTTCCTGGCGTACATTCTTGCTAGCGTAGGTCGTGCGCATCACCCGCCCATGAGTGTGATAAAGCAGGCCATCAAGGGCGCGCGGCGCGGCGTTGCGTTTTGATCTTTCTGCCGCCGTGATCTGCCAGTAGCGCTTGGACGTTCTGCCAAATGGCCTCGTCAATAATGGCTTGGTGCAACCCGTCATAGATTGCATCCTTGTGATGGGTTCTGCCAATGTAAACCGGGTTACACAGGATGTTGTATAGCGCACCACGCGAGAAGGCTTCGCAACCCGTTGTGCGACCGTGTCGATTGGTCCGTAGTTTACTGACAAGACCCTGTTCGTTAAGCCGTGTTGACAATTCCCAGACCGATACTGTCGCAATATATTCAGCAAAGATCGTCTGGATGGATCTGGCTTTGGGTTCGTTGACGACCAGCGCTTTGTCTTTAACGTCGAAACCCATGGGCACGGCACCCCCCATCCAAATGCCTTTGCGCTTAGAAGCAGCAACCTTTTCCCTGATGCGCTCGGCCTTTGATGAAATTCTGGCTCGAAAAAAATAGGGGCTGGCAATAGGCAGCTTTTGGCCGTTCGCGCTCGTTCAGCCTAAAACCCCGAAGGACCGGAAAGTCCGCACAGCTGACCTTTGTATAGCGCACAGCGAACGGTAGCTATGTGGACAAAACCGCCCTTACAAGGACGAGTTCTCATATCGGCTTTCCAAAACGAGTTGACTTTTTGAAGGATGAATTGATAGGCGCGGATTAGCCATTTAATATCGGATGTCTTGACCATGAGTCTACTTGACCAAATTCACATAATTCAATTATTTATAAAATATGGAATCAATACTCACAGACCGGCTCACTATTCTTAGCCACCCTCACCGGCTGTCGGTGTTTCGATTGCTCATGCGCCGCTACCCAGATGAGCTACCAGCTGGTGAAATCGTCGAAGCGTTGCGACTCAAGGCCAGTACTGCATCGGTCTATCTTTCAGCCCTAACCCAAGCGGATCTAATCTTGCAGCGCCGAGACGGAACCCGCCTGCTTTATGCCATTAATCTCGATGCCGCTGGTGAGGTTGTTGCAGATCTGTTTGTTGATTGTTGTCGCGGACGGGCTGACCTATGCCTACCAGAATTCTCTGGTTATCTTAGGAAGATCTCTCCCATGGCTGACAAAAAGTTAAACGTCCTCTTTGTTTGCAATAGAAACTCTGCCCGCTCGATTATCGCCGAGACCATTTTGCGGGATAGGGTGGGTGATAAGTTCACTGCATATTCCGCTGGCACAGCGCATCGCTCAGAGCTGAACCCGTTTGCGGTCGAAATACTCACATCAAAGGGACATGATGTATCGCTTTTGCGATCCAAGAACATCGCAGAATTTCAGGGGGCTGACGCTCCATGTATGGATTTTGTCTTTACCGTCTGTAATCGTGCCGCCAATGAAGAGTGCCCCACTTGGCCGGGTCAGCCCGTCTCTGGTCATTGGGGTATGCCGGACCCTGTGAAGGCTGAGGGAAGCGATGCAGAAAAGCGTCTTTCATTCCATCAAACTTACTGGGCGCTGCATAACCGGATCATGGCATTTGCTCCATTGTCATTCGAAAACTTAGACCGTGGCTCGCTACAAAAACGTGTTGATGAAATTGGCAAAGAAACTGCCAAACAGGAATACCAACTATGACTACATACGCTCTCAACGGCCTTGGCCGGATCGGCAAGCTCACCCTTCGCCTACTCTTGCAGCAAGGCGCAAAGATCGCCTTTATTAACGACGCCGTTGGCTATCCCGCTATGCACGCACATCTACTAGAGTTTGATTCTGTCCATGGGCGGTGGCCGGTGGCATTTGAAGCAGGTGAGAGGTCGATCAGCATTGATAGCACACGCATTCCGGTCACCAGCACCCCTAATCTGGAAGACCTGACACTGGACGGCGTGGATTTGGTGATTGATTGCACTGGCGCATTCAAGACGGAGGTCAAACTGGCCCCGTATTTTGCGGCCGGCGTGAAAAAGGTTGTCGTTTCTGCACCCGTCAAAGACGGGCCAACGGCCAATATTGTCTACGGCGTCAATGATGACTTCTATGATGCGGACATCCACAAAATTGTGACTGCCGCCAGCTGCACGACAAACTGCCTCGCGCCTGTGGTGAAGGTATTGCTCGAAGGGATCGGAATCAAGCACGGCTCAATTACGACGATCCACGATGTGACCAATACCCAAACGATTGTGGATCGCCCCGCCAAGGATTTTCGCCGTGCGCGCTCGGCGCTCACTAACCTTATCCCGACCACAACGGGATCCGCTACAGCGATCACGCTGATCTATCCCGAGTTGAAGGGCAAGTTGAACGGCCATGCCGTACGAGTACCACTTCTGAACGCATCTATCACAGACTGCGTGTTCGAAATGGCGCGCCAAACGACCGTGGAAGAAGTGAATGGCCTTTTCAAAGCTGCAGCCGAAGGTCCACTCAATGGTATCCTAGGATATGAGACACGGCCGCTTGTCTCCTCGGACTACACCAACGATCAGCGTAGTGGCATCATTGATGCGCCGTCTACGATGGTGGTGAACGGCACCCAGCTCAAAGTTTACGCTTGGTATGACAACGAGATGGGCTATGCACATCGCTTGGTCGATGTGGCCCTTATGGTTGGCGGTAAGCTGTGATACAGCCAACCATAAGGGCCTCAGGATTTGCCGCCTACATTACCGTGACCTTGGTTTATTGGACGTTCATGTTAACGGATGGAGCATTGCGGATGCTGGTCCTGCTGCACTTTCACACGCTAGGTTTTTCGCCAGTGCAACTGGCTTATTTGTTTTTGCTGTATGAAATCGCGGGCGTTATCACGAACCTGTCCGCAGGGTGGGTCGCGGCGCGGTTTGGACTGACTTCAACGCTTTATGCAGGGTCGTCCTTGCAGGTTTTGGCACTTCTGGCGCTCACCCAGCTTGATCCAGCGTGGAGCATCACCGCCTCTGTGGTGTTTGTCATGTTGGTGCAAGGCCTGTCTGGCGTGGCTAAGGATTTGACAAAGATGAGCTCCAAAAGCGCCGTTAAAATTCTTGCTCCAGCAATGGGCGGGGGACTATTCCGATGGGTAGCTATTCTGACTGGGTCAAAGAATACCGTGAAGGGAAGCGGCTTTCTGTTAGGGGCCGTCCTTTTGGCGATCTTCGGGTTCGTGCCTTCGTTGCTGACGATGGCGGCGATCCTATTTGTCATCCTGATTGGAGTTGTGATTGGCATGCCCAAGGGCCTGCCGGTCGGGCGCAAGGATGCGAAGTTTTCCGAAGTGTTTTCCAAGAATCGCAACATCAACTGGCTCAGTGCTTCAAGGCTGTTCCTCTTCGGTGCGCGGGACGTGTGGTTCGTGGTTGGCATTCCGATATATTTCTATGCGGTACTTTCGGACGGCACCACAGAGGGCAACCGCTCAGCCTTCTTCATGATAGGGACTTTTATGGCCGTCTGGACGATCCTTTATGGCATTGTCCAAGGCTTGGCGCCACGCATCTTGAAGGCGGCGTCCCGATCGGACGCGAAAATTCTGGCATTGGCAAAACGATGGGTTAGGCTATTGATTATTGTGCCTACATTTCTTGCAGGTCTAGTCTGGCTGGTCCCTGGACCATCGAATATTCTTACAGCAACTATTGTGGTGGGTCTTCTGGTGTTCGGCGGCATTTTCGCTGTGAACTCAGCCCTGCATTCGTTTCTCATCCTCAACCTTACAGATGCAAAACGAGTCACGATGGATGTTGGCTTTTACTACATGGCCAATGCTGTGGGCCGATTGGTCGGTACAGTCCTGTCTGGTTTCACATACCAGATGGGAGGTCTTTCAATCTGCCTCGGCACCGCCGCCGTTATGATCAGTCTTAGCTGGTTTGGAACTTCGCAACTTAAAGCGCCAAAAACTGATAGAGTTGCCGCATGAGTATTTTTGAAAAGAACCTCTCCGTCTGGATTGCGCTGAAGACTGCTACTGGCATCCTTCAGCGCAAAAATAGACTTTAGCCGCAGAGCCGCAATATAAGTAAATGGGCCTATAGCTGCCATTCGCTGTGCGCTGTACGAAGGCCGGCAATGGGGACGAAGTGTATCTTCACTTTCGCGACATCAGCGTAGCTTCGGCAATTTGCTTTAGAGTTTGCTCATAGGCTGACTGCGACCAACCACACTCAAGAACCAAACGCTCCCAGTTTTTTACCGATAAGAGAGTCCATAGAAGGTCTTCAGCCGCCACCTCTGTTAGTTCCCCTTTCAGTTAGCCATCCTCAAAGATTACTTGTACGGCGGCTTCACCTCCCTGCCTAACGGCCTGCGTTCAGTCGTCCTACGCTTTGGCGGGTTGTTGCTACGAGCAATTCCACTTAGCTCGGGAAATGCGGATAAAGCGCCTGACGGCTGACGCCGGCTATTTTCGCGATATCCGCCATTCGAACGGCTTTATTTTCGCTTTCCGACAAGCTCCACCTAACTTCGAGAATATGAGTTTTGGTGTTAATACGATCACTTGACATCATGTAAAGTTATGATTTATCGATGCAAAGACATATTTACACCGTGCCAAGTGAGTTACTTTCGGTGAAGTGTTCTGGCGTTCCTATACTCTTACACTGGGTATTATTTTCGGTTTTTAATACCCCATTTTATGACGTTAAACATTTGTTTTTAATGAGCACCATAATATAAATTGTCTGATGCTTGGAGTTTAATTTCAAGTCGGCCAGCTGAAATTTTAGGACTTAGCGATCGCGGTACAATTGAGGTTGGAAAGCGAGCAGATCTAGTAATAACCTTCCAACGAAGCAAAATTAAAGGCTGGGCGCCTAACATATCTTTCGGATAAAATAAAAGAGCGCTTTCTATTTTTAGAAGAAAAGCAAGAATTCGCGGCAGATTAGAATAAAAATTGTTTAACAAGTTGGCATTAATAAGATTTTGTTCTTTAACTTTATTCAATATACAAATCATTCATGAGCGGTTTGAAGTTGCTAACGGGACTGATCTTTAAGGTCCAGAGAAGCGATATGGGCTAAAGTTTTAAAAAAGGCTCTCACAATAGTTAGCCTTTTTAACCGAAAAATTATAATATAATTTTATAACTTGGGAGTTTTTTTGAATTATCTTGCATTGGAAAATATTTTAGACAAGCTGCCTATTGCTGCAATTATTATAGATGATTCAGAACGAATTGTCGTAATGAATTCTCTTGCAATGAGCCTCTTTGGTGAAGACTTAATCTCCAGAAACTTTATTACAGCAATACGACAACCCCTCGTCATCGACGCCATACAGCAAACTTTAAAAGATGGTCAGACCAGAAAAACTCTTTATTTGCACAATAAATCAAATTTTAGAATAAACTATGAGGTGAGCTGTAAACTTTTCGAAAAGCAAGTCGTGTTATTCTTCGAGGATAAAAGTAGTTTTGAGACTGGGGAGCAAATGCGAAGTGACTTTATTGCGAATGTTTCTCACGAATTGAAGACGCCATTGACCTCCATACTTGGCTTCATAGAGACCCTTAGTTCTATGACGAACGATGACACAAAAACGAGAGATCGGTTCCTGTCTATAATACAAAGGGAAGCTCAAAGAATGGACCGACTTGTTGCTGATTTATTATCACTGTCGAGGGTCGAGGCTTCCGAAAGAATGGCACCAATTGAAAAATTGGAACTTGTTGATTTGATCCGGTCGACTACAAAAGTCCTTTCTCCAATAATAGAGCTAAACAAAATAGAAATTGAGTATGATTTAAAAGATCTAGAAATATGGGTTAGAGGCGATGATGACCAACTGCGTCAAGTATTGATTAATTTAATAGAGAATGCGGTAAAGTACGGGGGCAGCAACAAAAAAGTCAAAATCAGTTTGAGTAATGTTTATTATGAAGCCTTACTGCAAGCCGAAGCAGTATACATATCTATCCGCGATCTTGGACATGGTATCGACCCTCTCTTGCTTCCTAGATTGACTGAAAGGTTCTATCGCATTGATGACCATCGTTCTCGTGAATTGGGCGGTACGGGTCTAGGACTTGCTATAGTCAAACACATAATGAACCGACATCGAGGAAGACTAATAATAAAAAGCAGGCCGGGAGAAGGTAGCGAATTTAAGATAATCTTACCGCACTAATAATTTCTGAAGGCGTTGCTGGGAAATACTTTTTTGAATCCAAGGATTGTCATAAAATTGTTACAAAAGTGTCATAATTTATTTAAGGTTACATGTTACCAGCGGATATGACGGTTTTTCCTGCCTAAGGCAAACCTTCAAAACTTTTTAGGAGAACTTACATGAACGTTTTAAGAACAACGCTTTCTGTGTGCTCTATGCTGGCACTTAGCACCACATCTGCAATAAGTCGCGACAACGTACACGCTGCCGGGTCTTCAACCGTGCTTCCTTACGCAACAATTGTAGCAGAAGCATTTGGAGAAAATTTTGACTTTCCAACTCCTCTTATTGAATCGGGTGGTTCAGGGGCTGGACGGAAAAAAATGTGCGAAGGTGTTGGTACTAATACAACCGATATTGCAAATTCATCCAGCAGAATAAAACAGAGTGATATTGATCGTTGTGCATCAAATGGCGTCAATGAAATTATGGAAGTTAGAATTGGGTATGATGGAATCGTATTCGCCAGTCGTTTGGAGAATAAAGGCTTTGAAAATTTAACACCTGCGATGATTTACGAAGCTGCTAGCGACAAGTCTACTAAAACAAATTGGAAAGAAATTGATCCTGGTTTGCCAGATCGGCCAATAATGCTTTTTATTCCAGGCACAAAACATGGAACACGAGAAGTTTTCGAGAAGAAAGTGATGGAAGCGGGATGCAAAGCAGTTGGGTCATATGATTATTTCAAGAAACAAAATGGTGACAATAAGAAAAAAGCATCCAAAGAATGCTTTAAAGTGAGAACAGATGGCCGTTCGGTTGATATCGATGGAGATTACACTGAAACGCTGGCGCGGATAGCGGCGAATCCGGAGGGTGTTGGAGTTTTTGGGCTGAGTTTCCTTTTAAATAATACTGACACCATTTATGCGGCCACAATTTCTGGCATAGCACCATCAACCGAGACAATTGCTTCAGGGGAGTATCCTGTGTCGCGTCCCTTGTATTTTTATGTGAAAAATGCACACTTAGGGGTTGTTCCTGGGCTACAAGAGTATATTGAATTTTTTGTGAGCGATGACATTGCGGGTCCAGATGGTCCGTTAGCTGAGTACGGTTTGGTATCCGACCCAGAGCTTGCTAAAACACAAGATATGGTAGCTAAAAGAGTACCGATGGGTCCTTTGGAGTGAAATTATAATTTGAGCGCTCAAAAATACCATAATTTGGGCGCTCAATAACATTGGGTCTAAAATGCTGCCATCATTTCCGATAATTTTGATTTTTTCTATTACTTCATATTTTTCTTGTTTAAACAGCGCGCGCAAAATGCGCAGCTCTGGAATATATCTTCATTCTTCAGCGCAACACCATGCATGGTTTGGTTTTCTTGCAATATTAATTCCATCAGCATTATTTTTAATAGGAATTTTTTTAATTGAAAATTATTTAATTAACTCTTTGATTGAAATTGAAGGTGCGACACTTTTCAACTCGTCAGCAGACTTCATACTTTTAAAAGAACGCGTGCTAGAATTTAGCAATAATAAATTATCCGAGGGCCGCGATTTTTTATTCATATCATCATTTGCAGCAACAGTTTCATACCTATTTTTTGGCTTAGGAAATAATCTAGATTTTGGTTCCGAAGCGCTGAGTGTTGTTGAAAACACGCTAGTTTATAGTATTGTAAAACTCCGTATGGATAGCAATCTTATCGAACTAGCAATCGGCCTAACCGTCTCCATAGTCAGTTTCTATTTTAGCCTAAAACGCATTTCATCTAAGACAAACTCAAGGGACAAGATAGAGTTTTTTATAAAGGTAATTCTTTTTGGCTGCTCGCTAATAGCAGTTATGACGACAATCGGAATTGTTGTAGCTCTTGTTAGCGAAACCACTAATTTCCTAAAGATGTACCCGCTAGACGAATTTTTATTTGGGACAGTATGGAATCCTCAATTCAGAGGCGGAGGTGCTCTTGGAGTATTGCCTTTATTATGGGGTACATTGTATGTTTCTTTCATAGCATTAATATTAAGTGTCCCAGTAGGTCTTTTCTCTGCAATATATTTATCAGAATATGCTACGAAACGCTTTAGGTCTTTTGCTAAACCAGGAATGGAACTTTTAGCAGGTATCCCAACAATCGTTTATGGTTTATTTGCTTTAGTCACTGTCGGTCCTATTTTGAGGGACTATTTTGCTCAGCCATTAAGTATTGGAACGAGCGCAAACTCTGTAATGGCGGCTGGTCTTGTAATGGGCATAATGCTCATCCCATTTGTGTCCTCTTTATCCGATGACATTATAAATGCCGTTCCGCAAAATCTTAGAGATGGCTCATATGCTTTAGGAGCAACTAAATCAGAGACAATAAAAAAAGTAATTTTACCCGCAGCTCTTCCAGGTATAGTAGGCGCAGTTTTATTAGCTACAAGCAGGGCAGTTGGTGAAACAATGATCGTTGTTTTAGGGGCTGGAGCAGCCGCCAAAATCAGCGGAAATCCCTTTGAAGGAATGGCTACAATTACAGCAAAAATAGTTAATCAGCTGACTGGCGACAAGGAATTCGAATCGCCTGAAACTTTAGTTGCTTTTGCTTTGGGTCTCACGCTCTTTTGTATAACGCTCCTTTTAAATGTCGTGGCATTACAAATTGTACGCAAATATCGTGAGCAATATGATTAATTTGGAGCACGCACTTTGAGCCTAATATTAAGGAATAGACGCGAAAAAAGATTCAAAGCTATTGGCTTTTCTGCGATTGTTTTTTCTCTACTTTGTGTGATCAGCCTTTTCGCTTCCGTGATTACCGCTGGAGCCCCTTCATTCAAACAAACCTTTTTGAAATTTGAATTAGATCTGCCCGCCGAAAAGCTCGATAAAAGCGGTGAAAAAGACATTACAATAATGAAAAAAATCTCCACTGTTGGGTACAAAAAAATTCTCTTACAGCAGCTTAAGTTAAACCTAGACAAGAATGGAATTGACTATTCGCAGTTGAGCAAGAAAGAATTACAAAATATGATTTCAAAGGAGGCGCCTGCGCAGTTAAGATATGCAGTGCTTGCAGATCCAACACTTTTAGACAAGACGTTTTCCTGGGAAACTCTCGCAAACGGGCGCGTAGATGCCTATTACAAAGGCCGAGTGACCTTTGAGAGTGCTCAAATTGATGTAATGGTGTCACCAAAACAACTGATTTTAGCCGATGTAATGAAAGATGCCGGAGTTCTGGTAGTCAAATTCAACCCGCAATTTTTTACATGGCCAGATGCATCTGATCTTAGGCCGGAAGCTGCTGGACTAGGGGTTGCCTTCTTAGGATCATTTTACATGATGCTGATCGTTTTCTTTTTAGCTGTACCAATATCGGTTTGCACTTCCATCTTCTTAGAAGAGTTTGCTCCCACAAATAGGATCACCGATTTCATTGAGATAAATATTTCTAATTTAGCAGCAGTTCCATCTATAGTATTTGGAATTTTAGGCCTGTCATTATTTATAAATTTTGGAGGTCTACCCCAATCCGCTCCTATTGTTGGAGGACTTTGCCTCACATTAATGACACTTCCCACAGTAGTAATTGCATCACGTGCGTCGATTAAAGCAGTACCTCCTTCTTTGAGGGATGCCGCGCTTGCTTTAGGAGCATCTAAAACACAAGCTGTTTTCCACCATGTCCTTCCCTCTGCCGCCCCAGGTATTTTGACTGGAACAATTATTGGGTTAGCTCAAGCTTTGGGCGAAACAGCCCCCCTACTACTTATTGGAATGGTCGCTTTTGTGAGAGAGTTTCCAAGTTTACCGCCGGGCGGCGTAATGGAACCGGCCACTGCGCTGCCGGTACAAATTTATAATTGGACAGTTCGTGGTGATCCTGCATTCGTAGAGAGAGCATCAGGAGCTATAATTGTACTATTAACCTTTATGATTGCGATGAATTTATTAGCAATTATCCTAAGGCGGCGCCTTGAGAAGCGATGGTAAGAATGTTTGATATGATGAGTGAAAAAAACGTGATACAAAATACAAAAATCTCTGCAAATAAAATAACTGTTTCTTATGGAGATAAGCCTGCCATTGTTGATGTGAGTGTTAGCATAGAAGATAAAAGCGTAACTGCGTTTATTGGGCCTTCTGGCTGTGGCAAGTCTACATTTCTCAGATGCTTAAACAGAATGAACGATACTATTACAGACTGTAAAGTTTCTGGAAGTATTATTTTTGACGGCAAAGAGCTAACAACCTACGACCCGGTTTACTTACGATCTAAAATTGGGATGGTTTTTCAAAAACCCAATCCATTTCCGAAATCCATCTATGATAACGTGGCTTATGGTCCCCGTATCCATGGAATGGCTGCTAACAAAGCAGAACTGGATGAGATTGTAGAGAGAGCTTTGCGCAAAGGTGCGATATGGGACGAAGTAAAAGATAGACTTGAAATGTCCGGAACTGGACTGTCTGGGGGACAACAACAACGCTTATGTATTGCCCGAGCGATAGCGACCCAACCCAAAGTTCTATTGATGGACGAACCCTGCTCAGCACTTGACCCTATTGCCACCGCTCAAATTGAAGAATTAATTGCCGAGCTGCGTGAAAACTTTTGTGTTATAATAGTAACCCATTCAATGCAGCAGGCTGCTAGAGTTAGCCAGAAAACTGCTTTTTTTCATCTCGGTAATCTTGTTGAATATGATGAAACTGGAAAAATTTTTACGACACCAGAAGACCCCCGCACCGAGAGCTATATAACTGGGCGAATTGGATAAGGAAGAAATTGTGACTGAAAAGCACATCGTAAGCGCATTCGATAATGACTTAGAAAATATTCAAGCTCATATTATGAAAATGGGTGGCCTTGTAGAAGAGGCTATAACAGATGCTGCGCAGTCATTTTATCTTCGAGACACAGGCCTTGCTGAAAAAGTGCGCAAAAAAGACACCGCTATTGATGAGCTAGAACAGTTGATTAATGACGAGGCCGCAACCGTGATTGCACTTCGCGCACCGACAGCAATAGATTTAAGGGTTATCTTATCAGTTCTTAAAGTTAGTGCCAACCTGGAACGTATCGGAGACTATGCCAAGAACATGGCAAAGCGAACAGCAGTCCTTTTACAAATGAATGAAATAGAAAATGCTGCTAATTCTCTACGGCGCCTGGCGAGAGAAGTAGAAGATATGCTATCAAACGCTCTGGATGCCTACATTCAAAGAGATATTGAACTAGCCCATAAAGTGATCAGTCATGATCAAGACGTAGACCAAATGTACAATGGCCTGTTTCGAGAATTTTTGACATTTATGATGGAAGACCCGAGAAATATAACTGCCTGTATGCATTTACATTTCATTGCAAAAAATATCGAGCGAATGGGAGATCATGTGACCTCCATCGCAGAACAAGTGATATTTTTGAAAACAGGGGAGATTCCCTTGGAACCACGCAATAAAGCAGACGCTACTTCTGGATATATTAGTGAACAATAATTGCACTGTTTTATGGAACAAAAAAATGCAAAAGTCTCTAGTCTTAGTTGTAGAGGACGAACCAGCTCAAAACGAACTAATTTCGTATAATCTTGAGTCAGAAGGGTTCGATATTATAACTGCAGAACGTGGGGATGATGCTCTTCTGCTGGTTAGCGAATATATGCCAGATGTCATTATTTTGGATTGGATGATTCCGCGCTTATCGGGGATAGAGGTCTGCCGCCAAATAAAACAAAAACAGGCCACTAGATCAATTCCGATCATTATGTTATCGGCCAGATCAGAAGATATTGATCGCATACGCGGCTTAGAAACAGGGGCCGATGATTACATCACAAAACCCTATTCAATTAAAGAGCTTGTGGTACGGGTAAAGACGCAGCTGCGACGCAACCGAGCCGCAACTATTGGTGAACAGCTTGAATTTAACGATATTGTGTTGGATTCAGAGGCTCATAAAGTGTTGCGCGCGGGAAACACAATTAAGCTGGGTCCAACCGAATTTCGCCTTTTAAGCGCATTTATGGAAAAACCCGGTCGCGTATGGGCGCGTGAGCAGCTTTTGGACCGCGTTTGGGGTCGCGATATATATGTTGATACAAGAACTGTGGATGTACATATTGGTCGCTTAAGAAAAGCTCTGTGTCAGTTCGGAGGTGACGATCCACTGCGAACTGTCCGCGGCACGGGATATGCTCTTGGCTAGGACGTAAATGATGTCCCGCCTTTAATGTTTCAAACTAATCTGAAAACTTACTGCCATGAGCGGTCACCCATTGGCGGTATAATCCGTAGAATTGCCGCGTACCAGGAAAGCGGCCGAGTGTGATATTTGGGAACAGCTTGCAGAACTCTCCCACAAGGACATTGTGATCAAGATCAAGTGGAAATGCTAGGTTCTCGGCCTTCTTTTTTGTCGGCGGGTTCTGGTAAATGAAGTTTGGAAAAAGCGTAAAAACGCTTTCAGGGATCGCCATCATGTCGTTGAACTCAGGTTGCGCCATCCGGCAGTGATAACACTCTAAGTAGTTGTTCGTCATCACCTTCCAATTCGATCTGCACACATAAGTGTGACAAACTTCCTCTCTCTAGCGATCAGGGACATAACTTTCTAGGTCTAAGCACGCGGACAGCATTTGTTCTTCCAAGCCCAGCGCATACGTCCGCAATGGGGCGGTATCGCAGCTTGGGTTAACTAAAACTTGCCCTACCAATGTATCGACCGCGATATTGATCACCAAGCTCGTCAAAATTGACTTCTCTGGCTAATTCGCCCTTTGCACCATGCAGTTCGCCAACAAGCCTTAAAGTCCAAACGTGATAAGTGCAAGTAATGCGTGCCCGCGTGCCTTGCCCGTCCAGCAGTCTATGTACTCGGTGCAGGCATACGTTTACATAACCTCGCAATGTGCCGTCTATGTCGCGCACAAAAAATAGTCTTAATTCTGAAGCAAAAAGGTGAAGTAATCGCCAGGTAATGCAACGTCACTAATATGACCGGAAAACTGCCAAGACCGGTACAGCAGGTCTTATTTTTCAGCTTTCATGACCGAGGAATCGAGATAATATCCCGCCTCAAGAGTGCGCTCTGAAAGCGCCAAACTTTTGACGTTAAACGGGTGAGGCACATTTTCCATGTACGAGAAACTCCAGATTAGACCTTGCGCCATTGCAGTTGTGTTTGATCAGCCTGACTTTTCATAAACGACAAACAATTGTCGTTCTCTTGAGTTTGCCAGCGATTAAGTTCTGTCAGTTTATTTCAGATAAGCATAGTGAAATTCTTTCAGTCTAAGCTCGTATGCAGACGTTCAAAGAAAGAAATTCAGCGACAGCTTTGTCCGCATAGCCGAGCTTTATAAAATGCGCAATGAATGTCTGCTTTAAGTAATTTTCCCAACAAAAACTCAAGCGCTTGGTAAAGCTGAGCCTCGTTAAAACACAGCTATTGAACATTCTTTAAAGCTATCTGGACCATCCTTTTTTTGATCTCTTTTTGAAGAATATTGATTTCATAAGGTTTCAGTTTTTTCCACTTTTGGCATTCTTGTCGACTACGACCGCATCCTAAACACCAACCGTTGGGCCCAGAAAATTCACAGACATCGATGCATGGGCTTTTGCGGCGTTTCATCTTCTTACCTTACATTAGTTAGTCGGGTTTGAACTAGCTTATAAATAGACATTTATTTGCTCTCGTTCAAATCCTCGAGGTCTTCAGACGTTATCTGATTAACTGGTTTTGATATGCGCCAGTTACTGATCTTTCCATCTGCATAGCGTGCTGTAACTACGGTTTCTATTGGGGGACAGCCTGGTTCGTGGCAACGCAGTTCGGCTACCGCCAGTGTGACGGTTTCTGATAGATTGAAACGCTGAGTTATTAGGTTCTTAATATGGCGAGTAGACTTCGCGTCTGTGCGAGGCCGCTCAAAAAGGTTTGACATTGGTTTCTCCCGCCCAGAGGGTTGCCCACAGAATGTGGCCCTTTGCATCCCCGATTAAAACGTGTGACAAAGACGCCGTTACGGCGATGGCTGTCACTTCTGCACCAGTCGAACCCTTCAGCACAATGGCATCCTTACTTTCATCAAGCTCAGCTAAAAGTACTGCGCCATCTCGAAAACCTGCAAATACTGCGTTTTCTCCAGGAAGCGCATGAACAAAAGTTGCAGTTTGTTTGCCACCATGTCCTACGCAAACTGGTGAACGACCCATTGGGCCATCTTTGCCGTCAAACGGCCAGCATATGGCTTCATCGGCACCAGATGTTGCAAGATGGGGTGTGTCGCCCACCCATGCAAAACTCTTGATTTTTGAGGGGTAACCCGACATTGCTAAATCACCCTTATCTCGAAGGCGCCAGCCATGGAGCGCGTTCTCTTGCATTGCCGATACAAGATATTTGCCATCCGGGCTAAATGTCACCGCGCCATGGAAACCCTTCCAAACTAGTTTTGATGATTTCCAACGGCGTCCGGTGTTCTCCCAGACTGTTGCACCACCATAATGCCCTACTGCGAGACGATTACCCCTAACATCAAAGGCAAGCCCACCGATAGTACTTGTGTGTTCAAGCAATTTAGGTTTTGGTTGACTCTTTGACCAAACGTAAGCAATTCCGCCCGACGAACAGGCATGCAAACCTTCACTGGCTGCAACACAGTCAACCCATTTGGTGCCAAAATTGGCAATTTCCTCAATCTTACCATCCTGTGCAATCCTTAGAAACCGCCCGTCATCACCGCCTGTCAAAAGATGTTGCTGATCTGCTGACATACAAAGAACCACACCTCTATGTGCTTGAATAACCGCATGACCGATGCCTGAGCAGAAAAATCTTACGGTGCCGTCGCCAAAGCTTACTGCAATGGAGTCTCCAACCGCCACAGCTCCTGTTACTGGCGCGCCGGTATCTAGCCGCATGCCTCTACGTTCCAGTTCAGTTTCGTCGAAACCTTGTCGCCGAGGTTGACGACGCGGTAAATCTGAAATTACACCGTCTTGCAAGCTTCAAACCCTTCCTTCAATCCCATATTTTCGATATCTCGACCAATAAACACAACGCGTGAGTTACGCGGATCATTTTCTGGCCAAGCACCCATGGGTGAACCGTCCATCAGCATGTGCACGCCCTGGAAAACGTAACGCTCGTCAATATCGGTAAAGTTAAGGATTCCTTTCGATCTCAAAATATCTTGACCTTTAGTTTGTAAAAGTTTCCCAAACCAAGTTTGGAACTTTTCAAAATCAAGTGGACTGTCTGAAACAAGCGAAATGCTGGTGATATCATCGTCATGCTCGTGATCATGATCAGAATCGAGAAAGTCAGGCTCTACTTCAAGAACCCTGTCCAAGCTAAAGGCATTCAAGCCAACAATTTCGTCAAGTGGCGCTTCACAGTGAGCAGTAGGTATTATTTTAGCATATGGATTAATCTTGCGAATGCGTGCCTCGACAGTCTCAAGGCTTGTATTTTTGATAAGATCGGTCTTGTTTAGCAAGACTACATCGGCAAATGCGATTTGCTCCTCAGCCTCATGATGTTCGCCTAATTGAGCGTCAAGATGTATTGCGTCAGCTACAGTAACAATTGCGTCAAGTTTTGTTCGATCCGCAACTTCTTGATCAACAAAGAATGTCTGGGCAACTGGCGCGGGGTCAGCAAGGCCAGTCGTTTCCACTATTATTGCATCTAATTGATCTGCACGCTTCATCAAACCGCTTAGAATCCGTATTAAGTCACCACGCACAGAACAGCAGATACATCCATTGTTCATCTCAAATACCTCTTCGTCAGCATCTACTACGAGGTCATTATCGATTCCTGCTTCACCAAATTCGTTCACGATCACTGCGTAACGTTTACCGTGACGTTCGGTAAGAATACGGTTAAGCAAAGTTGTTTTTCCGGCTCCTAGAAAGCCAGTTAGCACGGTAACAGGTACTTGTTCATTTATTAACATTTGTATTCCTTTCACTGAATTTTTGTTTGTATCGAGCAAAAGCTTTTCAGCCCGTAAATCTAAATTAATTGTGAATTGTAGCGCAAATTCGAGGCTTTGACGAAAGTCTAAAACGTATCAAAAAAAGCTATTGATCGGCGCTAAAATGAAGTCTTCTTTTGCAAGCTTTTCATCCACAAAATGAAGCCATTGTTTATTTTATCACCCCAAAATTATCCCTTGACGAATCTTACAAAATGTTTGAGGGAAAAACAATGTTATAACATAACAATAATGAAAGAATCTTTTTTGGATTATAGTAAACCAATTTTATCCATCTGCATGAGATGCCGTGATGGCCGCGAATCAGAGCATAATGATGTTCGGGGAGGTGCCCGTTTGGCAGAAAAAATTATGATGCAAGTTCAAACTCGTTTTGATATTTCGTTTGACCTTAGAGGAATTGCTTGTATGAGCCAATGCAAACGTCCTTGCATTGCAGCAATTTGTTCAACCGGACGGTTTTCCTATATGTTTGGTGATCTTGACCCAGAAAACCAGACTAATATTGATGCACTTTTGGACTTCCCCTCCCTTTATCTTAAGGCGCCAGAAGGCTTTTTAGAGCGTAAAGAGCGTCCAAAACCATTGCAAAAAAGTATTCTCGCGAGGATTCCATCTCCAATAAGCTCATCAACAATTGTAATCCCATTAAATATGTAATTGAACATTCACTTAATCTAGTTACGCCACCGAACTTTTAGAAGGTATTATGACTGATGAAAGATTTAGAACTAGGTGCTCAACCTACTCCTAATTATCAAAAGCCGCTTAATTTAGGCACTGAAGTCATCCGTGGAGCGGCTGTTTCTTTTAAAGAGATAACTTGGAAATTACCAAAAAATAAGCGCACTATCCTTCATAAAATGAACCTAAACATTTTACCTGGTCGAATTCTTGGCGTAGTGGGTCCAAATGGTGCAGGGAAATCAACGCTGCTTCGGCTATTATATCGTTATCATAGACCTTCAAGCGGTACTGTTGAAATTGATGGAATTGATATTTGGAAAATGACGGCACGTACGGCAGCTTGTAAAGTCGCAGCCGTTTTGCAGGAACAACCCACTGATTTTGCATTGACCGTGCGAGAAATTGTTTATCTTGGGCGAACGCCGCACCACATTGGCTTTGGAGGTGGCGCCGGCAAAAACGATGAGCTCATCGTAGATGCGGCACTCCACAGATTAGATCTAGACGGTTTTGCCAGTCGAACTTTAGGTACTTTGTCCGGTGGAGAGCGTCAGCGTGTTATGGTTGCACGAGCCCTTGCACAACAGCCATCTGTTCTTGTCTTAGATGAGCCAACAAACCATCTTGATATTCGTCATCAATTGGAGATTCTGAAATTAATCCAGGATCTACCATTAACGATAATCACTTCGCTGCATGACCTAAACATGGCCTCAGAAATCTGTGACAAAGTGGTAATGCTCAAAGATGGTCACGTTTTAGGCTGTGGCATCCCAGATGATGTATTTTCAGCAGAAGCAATCTCAGGCACGTTTGCGGTCACTGCCAGTCATGAGCGAACGGTACCTAGTGATAAAAACCTTATAACTTTTAAACTTCAAACTTAAGAAAGTCTCAAATGAAAAATATCCTACTCACCGCCCTATATTTAACGTTTAGCGCTAATATTGCATTTTCTGGAACGGCTGTGCAAAGTTGTAATCGCACCGTGACATTTGAATCTCCCCCAGAAAGGGCGATCTCTAATGACGTCAATCTTACCGAAATGATGCTTGTTCTAGGTCTCGCTGATCGCATGGTAGGCTATACAGGAATATCTGGTTGGAAGACTTTGGACTCAGAAATGCGATCAGGTGTCAAAGAACTACCAGAACTATCGGCTAAGTACCCTACCAAAGAGGTTTTAGTCGGTGCTGATGCTGATTTCTTTTTTGCAGGTTGGAATTACGGCATGAAAGTTGGTGGTGAAGTTACGCCAGAGACACTGGATCCATTTGGGATAAAAGTTTACGAACTAACAGAGTCTTGCTCTCACATAATGGATAAAAATAAAGCTAGCATAGCGGATATGTACTCAGACCTTTTGAACTTAGGAACCATCTTTGATGTCGAGGATCGGGCACAAGCCCTTGTAGCAGGGTATAAGAAAGAATTAGAGAATTTTCGTGCAAGCATAAAAACTGGTGATGAAAAACTTCGCGTTTTTGTCTATGACAGTGGAGAAGACGCTCCGTTCACTGCCGGACGTTATGCGATGCCAACGGCGCTTATTGAAGCGGCGGGAGGTCACAACATCATGGATGATTTTGAGAAAAGCTGGGGAACGGTTACTTGGGAGGAAGTTGTAGAGCGAGATCCACAAGTGGTAGTGATCGTCAACTATGGCGATGTGACTGCAGAGCAAAAGCAAAACTATATGATGTCTAATCCCGCTTTTGCCAATCTTGCAGCAGTCCAAAATGCTCGTTTCGTGACTCTTGAGTACGTTGAAGCCACGCCTGGACCTCGAAATATTCAAGCAGTCAAAAATTTGGCAGATGCGTTTTGGGACAAATAACGCTACCATGTCATACATGAATTTTGATGTCTGCTCAGGAATAATGATTTGAGCACTAAATCGCTCTTAAGCATTGGTGGATTTGTAATACTGTTGGTCTCGCTCTCTTTTGCAGTATCTGTAGGGACCGTACCTGTATCAACCAGCACCGTTTGGGCCATTCTTTCAAATAAAGTTTGGCCCGGATTTATTGAGCAAACTTGGACAAATGGTCGAGAAGCCATAGTGTGGGAAATCCGCTTTCCACGTGCCCTTTTGGCAATGATGGTAGGTGCTGGATTAGCTATTGTTGGGGCTAGCTTGCAGGCAGTGACGCGTAACATGCTGGCTGATCCTCACCTTCTTGGAATATCTTCTGGAGGGGCTTTTGGAGCAATTTTAGCACTCTTGCACACAGGCATGTTTTTTGGGCTCCTTACAGTGCCATTGTTAGCTTTTGCTGGTGCTTTACTTGCAACACTAATTGTTCTTGGCGTTTCGCGGCTGGCTGATGCCACTAGTGCAGATCGCCTTGTTTTAGCCGGTGTGGCCGTATCTTTTATTGTGATGGCAGGTGCCAATGTACTTATTTTTCTTGGGGATCCTCGCGCTTCGCATACAGTTGTTTTCTGGATGTTAGGAGGTCTTGGTTTGGCGCAATGGAGTCAGCTTCTATATCCATTATCAATCTTACTTTTATGCGGTGCTTGGCTTATAGCTCGAGCAAGATTACTTAATGCTATGACTGTGGGAGATGAGACTGCCGCTACCTTGGGAATATCTGTAGCTAGATTTCGCCTTGCTGTGTTTGTAAATGGAGCGTTGATTACAGGTGTTATGGTGGCGTTTTCTGGGATTATTGGTTTTGTTGGCCTTATGGTCCCGCATATTGCTCGTATGATAGTAGGTGGTGATTATACCCGCGTTCTATTGGCTTCGGCTCTAATAGGTGCAATATTTCTGCTCTGGGCAGACATCCTTGCACGCACTTTAATGGCTCCAGAAGATATGCCAATTGGAATTGTCACTGGGCTTATAGGTGGATTATTTTTTATTTGGCTTTTAGGCCGCAGAGGATCAGTATGACTGATGGCACGGTATCCAGCAAGTCAGGCAATTTCAAACCATCCTCAGCTACGGTAGTGTAGAAATTTTAGTATGCTTTTAGTCTAATGCCTAAGCTAGTGAGCCTATGAGGCCCTAGAACTCATTGGAAGGCAGAAATCCGTTACGACCTTTAGGTCTTATGTTCCCACGACAAAAATAGTTTGCTGCTTTTTTTGATTAAGCTAAGTTATGGGCAGTGGTTTTGGAAAATTAGCTATTCAAAAGAGTGTAAAGGAGCAGTCTAATGAGTTTCTTGACGCAAGCTCAAAAAGATATTTTCTGGCGTGATGGCGTAATAGTTATTGAAAACGCCGTAAGTTCAGATCAGCTGAACACTCTTCGATCAGAGTTTGCGCGCTGGGTCGAAGAAAGTCGAAGCCATAACGATGACTATGGGGAAACATTTGACGGTCGTCCTCGTTTTGATCTGCAACCTGGCCACAACGCTGAGACTCCAGGCTTGCGACGGGTGCAATCGCCTGAGGAAATATCAGAGATATTTGCTGGCGTTATGCGCAGTGCTGCGACGGTAGATTTCTGCACAGAGCTGATTGGCATGAACATTCGTTTTCACCATGGAAAGGTCAACTCGAAGTTACCTGGCACTGCAACTCAGGTGAAATGGCATCAGGACTTCCCGTTTCAACCGATGACAAACAACGATATGATCACATGCTTACTTTTTTTGGATGAGGTCACGCTGGAAAATGGGCCACTTGAAGTTTTGCCTGGCAGCCACCTGGGCCCAATATATTCTCATTGGAATAATGGTTTTTTTACCGGTGCAGTGGATGAAACCATAATTGATGCTCAACGCGACAAGATTATTAAGTGCACTGGAGATGCAGGCTCTGTTTGCCTCATGCATGTTAATTTGTTGCATGGTTCTGCGCCAAATTTATCGAATAATTCCAGAACACTGTATATCACCACTTATTATGCTGAGGATGCAATTGAGCTTAGTCAAAACCATCTTCCCAGCGCTTTGACCCATGAGCTGGTGCGCGGCACGGCAAGTGGACGCGTCCGCTGCACACCATATGAAATGGAACTACCAGCAGTTCCAAAGGCAACGTCGTTTTTTGCACAGCAGGAAGGCGCGAACTAAAACTGATTTTTATACAAAAGTCAGCTAAAGGTGGACTGGGATAATTCAATGGTCCTTCAACAGTAAACATATTTGGGTTCATTGTAACCATTTTCTGCCCAATATTCGAGTTTCAGCGAAGGACGAATGGGCGCCAACCGCGTCGGACTAATTAACGAATGTCATATCGTATATTAAGACTAACCATCAGTTAATTTGGTCCACAGAACTACCGCGACATGGGCGGGCGTTTGACCCGCTCGCCTTCCCTGTGTTTTTGATTTTATTCCCCTGATCAAAACTCCTTAATCCCTGTTATTCAAATAACAGGGAGATGGCCTAAAACTCGTTATTTTATTAAGAAAAATCGGAGCAAAACTTGTGTAAAATGTTTCAAAACGCGCAAAACTTCTATTTTTATTTGTAAAATTCCCTGTTAACAGGGAATTCTGCTCCGACACCAGTTCACTAAAGACTATACCCAGCAGCAATCAGTCTTCATAAGACAGCAAAAGAATGCCACAAATGGGATAGTGCAGACTTATCCGTGAGTTAGCGCGTTGTGGGGCGCTTTAGACCTCACAATTGATCTCTGATCAGGGAGATTGCAACCTGGAAACACCAGAAATTTCAGCGTTCCTCTTTGGTGTGAGGAGTTAAGCACGTTTGCGTGCTTTATTGATGCGCGAAGCCCAGAATCCAACGCTGATCTTCCCAGTCCAGAGGCAGCTCGGGAAGTGTTTGCAAATATTTGGCGGTGAGGTGGACAGGATGGCGCCCCTCAAGAATAGCCGTCGATATGTCCAGCTCTAGCGAGGCCAGCGGTAGGATGCGACCGACCGAACCACTGCGTAGGCTCTGGCGTTGCTGTTTTATCGGTTAATGGTAAACTATGCGTTCATCTGAAAAATGTTCCAAGCCGACATAGCATGTAGTACCAAAAGATACCAAACGCTCAAAAATGTCCTGAATACATATTCGCACACCGTTAAACATCTTCCCATTTAGGCACAAAGTGGCCATTCGGTGCGTTTGCCAATTTCACTTAAATGGACAAGCGCACAGCAAGCTCCCAGACCTGATCTGGAACATCAACAATCTCAGAAGGCTTTTTATCTTGCCCCGGCATACGTGCCCCTTCATCCAACGCCACGCCTTCAGCGACTTGAGCTAATCGGTCAAAAAAACCCTGACCAGACGCAGGCTCAATAAGTATATAATATTGCCCCAAATTATGTGGGGCGCCCTCAGTTGCTTTGAGCGGTTTGACCTCACGCGAAACAACACTGCCCGTCATACCTGCTGCAAGAAGCTCTGCCATCAAACCAAAGCCCCATCCTTTATATCCACCCATGGACACCAGCGAGCCTGCAAGTGCCGCCCCAGGATCTGTTGTCGGATTGCCATCTTTGTCAACAGCCCACCCTTGTGGAATGCGTTCGCCTGAAGCTTTGGCCATCGTGATTTTACCCAACGCCACTGTCGTGGTTGACTGATCAAATTGCATCGCAACACCACCGGCTCCATCAGGCACAGAAAACGCAATCGGATTTGTCCCAATCACTCGGGTTTTGCCGCCAGGAGGTGCAACAATCGGCGAGGCATTGGTCAAGCCTAGACCAATCATACCTGCCCGTGCAATCTGTTCGGTGAAATAGCCAAGTGAAGTGCAGGTATGAGCATGCCCAATCGCCAGAGTTGCAACGCCTAATTCCTGCGCGAGCTCCACGGCGCTAGGTAAACCGCGAGCGAATGCAGGTTGGGCAAACCCCATTCCAGCATCCACGTGAACACAACCGGGTTTCATATTTGAAACGACTGGTTCCACGGTTCCATTGACGCGTCCCGACTGGAGTTGCTGACAATAGCTTTCCAAATAGTAAAGACCGCAAATACGGTTACCAACGCTTTCAGCTTTGGCCACAGCATCTGCCACATGCGAACCTATCCAATCACTAGCACCATGTTTTATCAAAGCAGTTTTTGACATTTCAGCTATTTCACTTATCGTAATTTGAACCATTTTTTTATTCACTTTATTTTAAGAGTCGCTGATACTTGGCTGGTTTAGCTTTGCCAGAAAGGTGAGAGTTTTTTGCAGCGGTAGCCGCTGATTAAAGCAAGATTGAATTATTGCAGGATCGTATTCTGTATTTATCCAGTCTTTGAAGCCAATCGCATTTATACTGCAGCGTTCTTCAAATACCCAAAGCATGTAATCAAGCACACCTGTTGCAGAAAAATCGAGGTGAAAAAACCGAAAGCTCAGCTGTTTTTGAGCCTCTTGCACAGTCTTACCCTCGAACTCCATTAAATAGATTGCAGACACGAGGCCAGCCCGATCTGCACCGGATTTACAATGAAACAATAGAGGTTTCGGCACGCGCGACAGTATATCAATCACTTCGTTTATATCCGACGCATTAGGGGCATGCCGCGCAGTTAATTTGCGATTTGTCAAACCGATCCCGAGCTGGCGGCAAATACGTTCTTCATATTTGTAATGGGCATATACATCTTCGCCGCGTAGATTCACAACTGACTTTAGGCCTCGAGAGTGATATCTTTTAAATCGCGCTTCTGTCGGTTGGTTTGATCGGAAGACGCCCGGAGCAATTTCAGCATAATTTGTCCAGAACACTCTTAAAAAAGCGTGATCGAACAGGTGATAATGCACCCTTGCCCAAAGGCGCCCAGATGTTGTTTCAATGTCTTTGCCAAAAGCGCGCCGCAGCTTACTATCCCAAGCATCCAATTGATCATAAATTTTTTTCAACATTTGCAGCATTGAGCCATCGTGTAATCTTTCCAAATAGTCATGGCAAGAGCGCCCAATCAATTGACCTTGCGGAGGAATAGAATAAGTTCTGTTCAACAAAAAGGATTAGAAGCATGTCATTATCAAACGGTCGATCTTATCTCGCTATCCCTGGACCCTCAGTTATCCCGGATCAAGTCTTGCAGGCCATGCATCGCCCCTCACCAAATATATATGAAGGAGAATTGATAAAGATCACAGATTCGCTTATTCCAGATTTGAAATATGTAGCACAAACAGATGGCTATGTTGCAATTTACATCGCAAACGGACACGGCGCATGGGAAGCTGCTCTTTCTAATATGGCCGAAGCTGGAGATACGATCCTCGTGGCGGCAACTGGGCGCTTTGGTCATGGTTGGGCAGAAATGGCCTCAAATTTGGGGATAAAAGCAAAAGTTATTGAATTTGGCACCCATTTTCCCATCGATGCAAACGTTATGGAAAAAGCTCTCAGAGCAGATATTGATCAAAAGATCAAAGCCGTTCTGGTGACACACGTAGATACCTCTTCTTCCGTCCGAAATGATGTGCATGCCGTCAGATTGGCTTTAGATGCTTGTCATCATCCAGCACTTTTAGCAGCAGACTGCATTGCCTCTCTAGCCTGCGATATATTTGAAATGGATAATTGGGGGGTCGACATCATGGTTGCCGCTTCTCAAAAAGGCTTGATGGTTCCTCCAGGCTTATCATTTGTCTATTTCAATGAACGCGCAAAAATCGCTCAAGCCTCTTTGTCTAGAGTTAGTTCATACTGGAACTGGACGCCACGGATTGCGCCAGAATTTTACTACGAGTACTTCTGCGGAACGGCACCAACTCATCATATCTACGGCATGCGGGCCGCCTTTGATATGATCCGCAACGAAGGGTTGGACGCGATTTTTGCGCGTCATGAAACGCTTGCACGCGCTATATGGAGTGCCGTAGAATGTTGGGCCTCTGGCAACGGCAAAATGCGATTGAATATTCAAGATGAAGACCACAGAAGTCGGGCAGTCACCGCCCTATCGATCGGTGCGCCGCATGGATTAAATTTGCGTCGCTGGGTAGAGCAAAAAGCCGGCCTTACCTTAGGTATTGGACTTGGTATGTCATCACCAGAAGATCCCAAAGGAGACGGGTTTTTCCGGTTTGGCCATATGGGGCATGTGAACGCTCAAATGATCATGGGATTGATCGGCACAGTAGAGGCCGGACTATGTGCTCTAAACATTCCACACGGGCCTGGCGCATGTGAAGCCGCCGCCAAGCAAATAGCATTAGCTACCTAATCGGGCCGCCGATAAAGCTTTGGGCAAAAGATCTGCAAAGAGAACGAGATCTTCTTCAAGTCCGACGCTCACACGTATGCATCGATTTTGTGGCGTTACAAAAGGCATGCGTACGAATAGCCCATGCGCGACCAAGTATAACAAAACAGATTTTGCAAATGTACTATCATGCCCACAATCAATAGCAACAAAATTGGCCGCTGACGGAATAATACTGAGACCATTATCCTGCGCTATTTGGCCAATCTGATCTCGTGCATCATTTACCTGATCTCGGATATTTTCAATCCAACGCTGATCTTTAAGCGCGGCAAGAGCGCCAGCCTGTGCTGCTCGGTTCATACCAAAATGATTTCTAATTTTCTCAAATTGCAGGATCACATCCTGAGAGCCAATCGCATATCCAACCCGAGCTCCGGCTAGCCCATAGGCCTTGGAAAAGGTACGGAAACGAAGAACGTTTGATTGCGCCACATCAATTCGCGGCGAGATACCATCGGGGGCGAATTCGATATACGCTTCGTCCAAGGCCAACAGACAATTGCCAGGGAGCTGATCAATAAAGTCCTGCACAACCTCGGAAGAATGCACAGTGCCCATCGGGTTGTCTGGATTTGCAAAGTAGACAAGTTTAGCATTTGTATTCAGCACAGCTTGTAAAAGTCCATGCAAATCTTCGTGATCATTTTTATAGGGCACTTTATGCAAGATACCACCATAACCGATCACGTGATAATTAAAGGTTGGATAAGCCCCATCAGAGGTGATGATATCGTCACCCTCTTGGACCAGCATTCTTGCCAGATACCCGAGCAACCCATCAATGCCTTCCCCAACCACAATATTGTCAATGTCAACACCGTGATGATCCGCAAGTGCTGTACGCAAATCGAAGCTTGTAGGATCAGCATATTTCCAAATCTCACCCGAAACAGCCTGCAGTGCCATCACGGCTTTTGGGGATGGCCCAAAAACGCATTCATTCGCGCCAAGGCGGGCATTAAACACAGAGCCTCTTGCACGTTCTTGAGTTTCGGGTCCAACAAACGGAACAGTGGCTGGCAACTGACCTAGTAGTTCTGTAAATCTTAGATTGTTCATGGGAAAATCTAAAGGTAATTTACAAAATTTAGCAAGTAAGTTTCCAGAACAGGCCTGATAAAATTAGAAATCTTAGTCCAAACAAAATAGATTTAGGCGTGGCTTGGGTTTGCATTTTTTTATAAAGCTATTTGAAGTGTTTGAGAATGCGCGTGTATTATCACTTTCAAGATGGTTTTCGTCTTGACCTCAGCGCAGTTCAGACACAGGATTCAAAGATCTGAAAAGGAGACATCTTGTCACGACGCAGCCTACCCTTTGCAGCATTTGAATGGATTATAGCTTGGCGCTATCTGCGCGCGCGTAGATCAGATGGCGGGGTCTCTGTAATGACTTGGATCAGTCTTATTGGGATAACGCTCGCAGTTTTTGCACTTATTGCTACTCTTGCCGTAAGAACAGGCTTTCGGGCCGAATTCGTAGATACGATATTGGGCGCAAACGCCCATATCACAGTGTACCAAGTCCCCATAACGGACAATTCTGGAAAGCTGGACAGCAAAATCTATAATTATACAGAAATGGCAAAAGCCATTAGCGAAGTTGCAGGCGTTACAAGAGCAGCGCCTTTGATAAAGAGCCAAGTGATGGGGAGCTATAGCGGCAAGCGCACCGGCATCCAAGTTTTTGGCATCTCACAAAAAAACCTTCTGACGATGCCACGCATTGCTACTCCGGAGAAATCAATTGGCAGTATATCTAACTTCACAAAGGGCATAGCAATTGGATCAGGTGTTGCCAGATCCTTAAATGTGACGATTGGTGATAAGGTCAAATTGGTTTCTCCAGACGGATTAAAGACAGCATTTGGAACTAGCCCGCGCGTGAAATCATATGAAATTGTATATATTTTCACTGCAGGCAGATATGATATTGACCGAACACGAGCCTACATGCCGTTCAGTGAAGCCCAGAAATATTTCAATAGCCCACAGGCAGCAGATGAAATTGAAGTGATGGTTGAACAGCCAGAGCGCGTCGATCAGCTCAGTGAGGCAATCCTTGATGCAGCAGGGACGCGGGCAGAGCTTTGGAGCTGGAGGGACGCTTCTGGAAACTTTCTGCGCGCACTGAAAATCGAGGATAATGTCATGCTTATCATAATGGGTATTCTGGTTCTGATTGCTACTATGAATATCGTGTCCGGCCTGATCATGCTAGTAAAAAACAAAGGGCGCGATATTGGCATATTAAGGACCATGGGTCTAAGCGAGGGATCGATTATGCGTATTTTCTTTATTTGTGGTGCCTTTACCGGACTTATCGGAACTGCTGCAGGCACTGTTTTTGGATGCCTGTTTGCGATATATATCGATCCCATTTTTGCTTTGATCAATAACCTTTCAGGGGGAGATGTTTGGGACCCCTCAATAAGAGGCATCTATTCTATCCCCGCCGAACTCCGCTTCAATGACGTGTTTTTTGCCGTTTCCTTATCTCTGGGTCTAAGTTTTGGCGTCACGTTTTTTCCTGCTCGACGAGCCGCCCGGCTTAACCCTGTTGAGGCGCTACGGTATGAGTAACGTCATTTTTGAACTACGCGATCTGAGAAAAACCTATAATGTGGGACAGGTCAATCAGGTTGATGTGCTTGCAAAAGTAAATCTAACCTTGAAGGCGGGAGAGGTTGTAGCTTTGACTGCCCCATCAGGGGCTGGAAAATCTACATTGCTGCATATAGCAGGCTTGCTAGACGCGCCAGATGGTGGAGATGTCCTGCTACATGGTGAAACTCTCAATTTTAAGAGTGAAGAAAGACGTACAAAAATTAGGCGTCGCGATATTGGCTTTATTTATCAGTTTCACCATTTACTTCCTGAATTCACAGCTACGGAAAATGTTGTTCTGCCACAAATGGCAGATGGAGTAAGCTGGTCCGCGGCTTTTGAGCGGGCTTCGATGTTGTTGTCGAAGGTCGGATTAGCAGAGCGCAGAAATCACCGTCCTGCCGAGCTTTCCGGGGGAGAACAACAACGGGTTGCCTTTTGCAGAGCGCTAGCCAATGGCCCTAGCTTGCTACTCGCAGACGAACCGACAGGAAATTTGGATCAGGCCACATCACACCAAGTGTTTGACAATTTGCTGGCTATTGTACGCGATACGGGTCTTTCGGCGCTGATTGCGACACATAACCCCGAAATAGCAATGCGTATGGATAGAATAATCTCCCTTGATAAGGGGACGATCTCAAAAGATTAAGAAAAAACTAGCTGTTTGGTCTTTATGTGTACTTCTAAAATTATCATAATTTGGGATCTTCATAGTCCTTGGCTAATGTATCTGGCGAAACGCCCAGCGTGTAGCGCATCAAACGCCAAATATTCTGTACCCCCTGAAGGAGCCAACCATTTTTCTCATAGCGTTGAGCATCGGTCAGTAAAGCCAATGGAAGCATTTCTAAGCGACCTTTAAGTCGGCCTGCCATCTCGATATCCTCCATCAGGGAAATGGAAGAATACCCGTTCACTGAATTCAAAAGCTCCATTGAAATTAAAAGCCCTTGATCCCCATAAGGCAGTCCAAGATAATATGATCTTACATTGGCCCAAGCGCCCGTAACACGGGCTACCAAAGTAGGATTGGAAAATCTTAGACGGAAATACCGAGCAATGGATTCATCTGAAAGATATTTGCCAAATCCGTCACTCCAACCCTTTGAAAGTTCAGCATCTGCGTGCAATATCAAATACCAAATTCCACCACTTTGAATGATGCCTTCTCTAATTTGCCCTCCTCTGCCGCGCTTGGCTTGAACGATATGGCAACCTGCTTCAAACGCAGTTTCGCAAGTCTTATCGGAAGATCCACCATCAGACACGATAACCTCGCGGATCAAGCCGGCATCAATCCCCTCGAATAAACTGGCTAGAAGCTTCGGCAAATGACTTTGAGCATTAAGCGTCGGAATAATAACTGAAATTGGCGCGCGCATCTTCTTTATCCCCAAGAATAAATCAGTATAACTGAGGTAGAGGGTAAAAGGAACGTCAAAAAATGCAAGTCGATGAGGCCGCTCGCGCCATCTTTAGGATCGGTGGGAAAGATAGTGAAGAGTTTATGCAAAGCTTAATAACCAATGATGTTTCCAAAACGGATGACGGGTTGGTCTATTCTGCTCTACTTGGCCCACAAGGGAAATTCCTTTACGATTTCTTTTTGTTTAGCAGGGACAATACACTTTTTCTTGATGTGGTTGCGACGCGTGCAAGGGAGCTTTCTAGTCGGCTTAGTCTATATAAACTGCGCAAAGACGTCATAATCGAGGAAACCGATCTAAGTATGACACGCGGATTGGACGTACCGCCAGAAGGCGCTTTTTCAGACCCGCGCCACCCTGACTTAGGGTGGAGGTTTTATGGGCCCCAAATTGATGCGCCAAAGATAAATTGGACAGATCTTCGCGTAAAACTTGCTATACCTGAAGCTGAAACTGAAATTTTACAAGATAGTTATATTCTTGAAATGGGGTTTGAACGCCTTAACGGGGTTGATTTTCGCAAAGGCTGTTACATCGGGCAAGAGATAACAGCCCGCATGAAACACAAGACGCAGCTTAAAAAAGGGCTGGCTATTGTAAAATTATCTAATTTGGTCCCTCTCCATACACCCATTATATCAAAGGGCAAGAATATCGGCTTCATATGCTCCCAATCGGGTGACCATGCCATCGCTTACCTAAAATATAACCACATCAGCAATAATATGTCGTCTGGAAAGGCCAAGATAACGGAGGCCAATTTCGAAACTATTTACATCAATGAACGGCTTTAGACTTATTAAAATTCTAGGCACGCTCGGAGTATTCTATTGTATCTGTGTTTATCACGATTTGTTCATCTTGGGAGATAAAGGGTGGGACCATGACTTTAATACCATTTTGTAAAAGTGCTGGTTTAAAGCTTTTGGCCGCAGTTTGCCCTTTTACAACAGGCTCTGTTTCTACAACTTGGCAGGTAACTTTCTGCGGCAAGCTTGCATTCAAAGCCTCTTCTTCATAGAACTCAACAACAATCGTCATACCATCTTGCAAAAAAGGCCGACGTTCACCCAAAAGATCGGCTGAAAGCTGAACTTGCTCATAAGTTTCGGTATCCATAAAAATTAACATGCCATTGTCTTCATACAAAAATTGCTGGTCTTTTTGCTCAAGACGCACACGTTCCACTTTGTCAGCACTTCTAAAGCGCTCATTAAGTTTCGAGCTTGTTCTAAGGTTTTTCAACTCCACTTGTGCGAATGCACCACCTTTGCCAGGTTTTACGTGGTCTACTTTAACAGCAGCCCACAACCCACCCTCATGCTCGAGTACGTTCCCTGGGCGGATTTCATTACCGTT
The DNA here is from genome assembly GCA_913031285.1 of uncultured Alphaproteobacteria bacterium. Taxonomy (GTDB): domain Bacteria; phylum Pseudomonadota; class Alphaproteobacteria; order Rhodobacterales; family Rhodobacteraceae; genus LFER01. Next base: position 35,981 of record CAJWEI010000014.1, read on the forward strand.
GATTTTTGGCATCTTGAACCCTGCTATGCAAAAGTTGAGTAATTACTGGTTATGGCTATATCTCTGCCAAGAAGCTTTGGCAACCTTAGACGTTTGAAGGTAGTTTTGGAAACAAGTATTGCAAAAACTGCATACCAGGTATGCAAAAATTCGCTATCCGAATCAATTTTTTTAGGCCATAAGCACACGTGAACCAATAAAAATAAGAATTGTAAAGGACAGCGGGATGAAAGATTTCGTTGACGCGACAGCTTTTAACTCTGAGCAGGGGAACCGATCGCGCAAACTATTCGCAGCAGTTGTGCTGGCCGCTTTGGACGATGCTATTGCTGATGATAAGAAATATGGAAATGGTCCGGAGCAAATCGCGCGTTGGGCACGCTCGAGAGATGGGCGTGAAGTGCTGTCATGCGCTGGTATTGATCCAAACGAACGTGTTGTAGAGGGACTAATGACATTTGTGTCAAAAGGTGTAAGGACATCAGTTGCACTTTCTCGCGAAGAGTGTGAGCGGCGCTCTGCGCAACAACAAGCCGAAGCGGCGTAAACTGTTTCCGACAGATATTGTCAAAATCGTAGTATGCATCAATGTAAGGTGCAACTTATTTATTTTTACTGGAACTTAGAATTTCTTCTAATTCTACACGTACGAGGTTACGGATATTAGACGTTATTTTTTCACCGAGAGCTCCACGCAGATCTTCACGGATTACCTCGGAAATAAATTTCCTAAACATTTCAAGATCCGATGACTGAAAACCTTCCCCAACGGTTATATCAGCATCAACAGATGAATTGGCTTGCACATTTGCCCCATCGATAGGCACAGCCGCGATTTCGTTGGACACTTTGGGTTCGGTATCTAATCTGGTCTTTTGCCCGTTGCTCTCATACTTAATGACTGGCGCGTCAAAATCACTTAATTGTGCTTCACCGCCTTGCTCTAAATAAAGCTCGGATACGGATTTATTTACATTTTCTTCTTGACCCGCGTTATCGGTATCGGTTTTGCCCTCGATCTTCGATATTAATGCTTCAAGCCTAAGTACTTTGTGTTTTAGGCTCTGTCCCCCGCTGGATACATCAATCGAGGAATTTTCGCTATCATCAACTCGCATAGACGGACTTAAAAACAACCGATTCTTAAAATCGCCTTGCTCCTCTGGTCCAGAAGATTCTGCATCAGAGCCATCTGCCACCAACTTCTTCAGCGATATCAGGACATCAGATAATCCCGGTCTGTCCAATGGTGCTTCCATATCATTCACCTTCTACTCAAGGATAAGTGTACGGTTGTATTACTTTTGCTCAATTCGCATTGAACCTTTACTTAGATAGAGCCTTTAATACTCGATCTAGTTTTGATCCACGTTGGCTAATGACTGAGGGCGCAGTCTTCACAAGATTATAATATTCTATTGGATCATATTTTTGTACTGGGAGATTCAAGATTTCAACATTAAGCTTACCCATCTGAGCTAACACTCTATAAGCGGCAATATATTCATCTGCCTCAGATGAGATGAGACCAGCCTGCGCATCCAAAAGTTCTTGTTCAGCATTCAGCACATCCAGAGTCGTGCGTGATCCAACCTTTGCTTCTTCTCTAATACCTTCAAACGCAACTCGCGAGGCACGGATTTGCTCTTCACTGGCTTTACGCCCGGCTTGAGCCATCTGCAAGAGTGCAAATGCACTACCGGCCTGCTGCTCAAGTCTTAGTCTGGTCAAATGCAAGCTTGAGCGCTGCGCATCCCGCTGTGCCATTGCCTTTCGAATAAGAGCGGGAATTCTGCCGCCTGAATAGATTGTTGAGGATGCAGATAAAGAAATATTAGCGGATTGACGATAATCATTCCCCTCCATTTCAGAATAACCTAGCGAACTCGATAGCCCAACTGTCGGCTTTAAGGCGCTGCGAGCGCGCTGAACGTTGTACTCAGCCTGCTTGATATTATGCTGAAGTGCTATCATTTCGGGATGGCTGCGAACCGCCACCGCTTTCACAGTTTTTGCAGATTTAGGCAGTTTTGGAAGCGACCTCGGTGTTTTAATGGCACCAGCATCTTTGCCAACTGCCTGTTTGAAAATTTCTCTTCGTTGCGCGAGACTGCCTTTTGCAGCTGCTAGTGCACTTATAGATGCTGCCAAACGCGCCTCGGCCAAAGCCACATCTGTTTTAGTTACTTCGCCGACGTCAAACCTGTCTTTGACGGCTCTTAATTCCTCCTGAATTACCGTTAGATTATTTTCACGCAGAGTAACAGTTTTACCTGCGCGGCGCACGTTCATAAAGGCTTCGACAGAGGAAAACAGCACCTTTTGCTCAACACCAAGCAAAGACTGTCGCGTTGAAAGAACTGCCTCTTTGGCCGCAGAAAGAGCAAATTTGTTTTGACCACCGTCATAAAGCGTTATGCTTGCGGTTATTCCCAAGTTGGCAACATTTGTAGTAATATCTGAATTAAGTGTCCCAAGGCTAGAACTCGTCCTAGAATCGGCTCTGGTACTTTTGACTTCAGCCGTCCAGCTTAGAACACCGCGCAGTAAGGCGGCTGCAACTGCTACATCTTCATCAGCAGCGCGCAATAACGCCCGATTTTGTTGCAAGAGACCGCTGTTATTATAAGCATCTGTCATTGTTTGACGAAGAGTATCTGACAAACTGGAAAGCGGGGAAAACGCTATAACAACACTCATAACTACCGTAAAAACCATCCTGTCATTTTTCATTTTACCACTTTCTTTTCTTCTTCTTAAACACACAAAGCTATACATTTCATACAATAGACCCCGTCAACCCGTCTTTAGAACACAAAATCATGTGGTTTTTCAAATCCACGTAAAAGCGGTGCTCCGGCATTAAACGCGAAACGCCAATTCATAATACCATCCAATTTATAGCCAATCTTTGCCTTACCCAACGCTCCATCAACGAATATACAAGCCATACGACCGCCATCTTTCAACTGATCGATAATCTTTTGGGGTATTTTTTCTACCCCCCCTTGGATACAGATAACGTCATAAGGACCGTGTTTTGCGGCGCCTTCATGAAGAGCTCCACACTCTACTAAAATATTATCAGCACCAAATTCTTGAAACGCTTCTTCGGAATCCCTTACCCAGTCGGTATCATCCTCTAGCGCAACTACTGCCTCTGCCAGCAAAGATATCAGAGCAGAAGAGTAACCAAGCCCAGAACCTATATCAAGCACCAGCTCATCTTTCGAAATATTCAGACCATCTAAAGTTTTAGCCAATGTCCTCGGTTCCAGTACGACACGGGCATGCCCTAAAACAACATTCTCTCCAATATAGGCAACTTCACGTTTATCTCGCGGAACAAAGTTCTCTCGCAGGACTGAAAGCATAGCATCAATGATAGGGAATTTAGTAACATCTGACGGTCGAACTTGTGTGTCTACCATCACTTCCCTCCGGGTTGCAAAATCGCTCATAAATTCTCTCAGCTAAAATTCTTGGACTGCATAGTGTTGTCATAAATAAGGCGCGGGGGCAACGGTTTGTGATCGTATGTTTTAAAATTGGTGGACGATATTCCTATCTAACATCCACTTACTGAAAGAAGAAATTTTTGTTACGTTAGTGACGTTTAAGTTTGCGAAAAAACTTTTTGCTCCATTGCGTAACATTAGATTCTAAATAAAAAATATGAATAGTTGCCTTATCTTTTGCTGAAAGTAGGGAAAACAGCTGCGCGCGTTTTTGGATGACCGGCAACGGTTGAATGACCAAAAACACTTTATGGCGCACGGCGTGATGTCGGAAAACCCCGAAAAGCCTCAAAGGATCGATATCTTACATTAAGGTGCTTTGAGCGCAGGGTGTAGCTTTCAAAGACCAAAGAATTTTGGACTTGGCCCTATATCAGCCATTCATTCACCACGGTATCTGACTTTTCTGCAGAATATCTACCGCCGTTGGCTTTATACGGAAGACGCTAGTTTCGAGGTTATACCTTATATTCACCCACTCAACAGGACTGACAGCCATCCAAAATCCATCACTGGGCAGTCCGGTTTTGATCAGGCTGATACAGCATGCCCGATCGGTAGACTCGCATGGAACGCAGCTTAGTGGTTGGCACAAACCGCGCTCGGCCTAGCCGAGTATGTTTTGTCAAGCGCATATAGTTGCTACGCGCTACGTCGCCCCCAAGGCATCATGCATTCAGTGAAACAGCGGGTGGTTTGCTTCATAAACAACTCCGCTATTGTCGCCCAATTTGTAGGACAGACCGGCAAGCGCGTTGCAATCCTGGGTATAGATGTCCATCATGGGAATGGCACTCAGAGTATCTTTTACGACCGCGATGACGTCCTAACCATCTCACTACACGCTGATCCGGCGCGATTTTATCCCTTTTTTTGGGCATGCACACGAGAAAGGGGCGGGGCGAGGCAGTGGGTTTAACCTCAACATTCCGCTGCCACGCCACGCCGCACGCAAACCATATTTAGAAGCTCTCAAAATTGCACTAGAGCATATCGATATCTTTGGTACAGACGTCATTGTCGTTGCTTTAGAATTTGATACCTCTATCGATGATCCGTTTAGAGGTCTTAGTATAGCAACAGGTGGGTTTCAGAAAATAGCAAAGGCGATTTCAGAGCTCGGCCGACCATCGGCCCTTGTCCAAGAAGGCGGATACCTCAGCTCTGACCTTGGGCAAAACCTCTGCAGTTTTCTGAGTGGTATAAGAGTATAGTGTAGAACATTTTGACTGGCGAAAGCACAGAGGTTCATATGTAAAGTACAATTTGACTCCTGTTTTGTCGATCATATGCTTTAGCTTAACCATGGTGCATGCGCAGGTTTTACGGCCAAGCATTCTATTTTTGCCTCTGGAATGATCATCATTTGGTGTGAGACCTTGCCGAAATTAAAGCAAGCATCATTGATCCGGAGTAAGCTGACGCACCCCTAGAGCGCTTATCACCAGCATTAAAGCAAATGTTGCTAGGCATGCCCAGATGCCAATTAGGTGATAGGTCGCCCCCGACAGAAGCGTCCCAATCAACCGCCTAACAGCGTTGGACATATAATACAATCCAACATCAATAGTAACACGAGCATCTTTAGAAAAAGCCAGAATAAGATAGGAATGCAGCGAGAAATTCACTGTAAAAATCTCTCCAAAAACTAACAGCCCAAGGACGAGTAAGGCAGTGGTAATCCTATCAGAAAAGATGTCGAGAAAAAGTAAAATTGACAGCACTGCTGGGATCACGCACAGGATACTAGAGCAAGTAAACGCATCATGCGCCAATGCACGTGGGCCACGTTAAATCGCCTTTAAGAGCGTTGGAGCCTTGGCTTGAATGATCCCGTAAAAGCTGATCCAGAATGTCATGAACGTACCAATTGTGGAAAATGTAGATCGGCTACCCGCTTCACTTCCATAGGACAAGATCGCGTAAAAATATATTGGGATTACCACAATAAACCGAGCATCCCGCGCTCCAAAAAGGAATTCCCGTGCAAAAGACACCCAGTTGATGTTAGCAAATGAAGAAAAAATCTCGCGAAACTTAACACCCTTACGACCCCTTGGTAGACCCAACGGTATGGCTAGAAAGATAATACTTAAGATAATACCGAGAACAATGGACTTAACATAAAGAACGCTAATAAGCTGATAGTCCATTCAGGATCAAGCTGGGCCAAAGCAATCAGCGCACAGATCTGCAAAGCCAAACCTACAAAAGGCCAAACTAAGGCCAAACCTCGCCGCAATCCAACCGGCAGTTAGGTTCGTCACAATCCCTGCCGATTCGTAAAGTACAAAAGATAAGCCAACTGCACTGGCGAATAGCCTAGCGTATCAAAATACAGCAAAACCAACATACGCAATGCGCCATCGCTCGGCATAAATACCCAATAAGCCAGAGTAACAAATATAAAGGCAGTCAGTCATTCGTTGTGACGCATTAAATAGCTCTTGCCACCATGTCCGCTACGTCACTGAGCCGGTGCGCCTATCCCCATTCATTGTCATACCATTCTTAAATTTTACCCTGCGTCCCATTCACCACCATTGTAGAGGGCGGATCAATGATACTTGAGCGCGGGTCATTTGTATAATCGTCTGGAACTAAGCGGCTTTTTTCGTAGCCAAGAATAACCTTCAATTCTCCTTCTGCTGCAGCTTTGAAACATGCATTGACCTCTGAGGCCGTCGTTTCGCGGTTCACTTCAAAAACACAATCCGTCAAAGAAGCATTCAACAAAGGGGGCCGAACTGCATGTCCGTTCAGCTTTCCAGGCAATTCGGGATAGATCAAAGTAATTTCAGTCACTAACCCAGTCGTTGTAGGAATGAGCGAGTTTAACGCAGACCGTGCCCGGCGTAGGTCTTTAGCAGAGTGATCCACAACAGCCCGTGTATTGGCAACATCGTGGATCGTCGTGATTGAGCCGTGCTTAATTCCAAGCTCTTCGTGAATAACCTTGACGACTGGGGCAATGCAATTGATCGTACAAGAAGCTGCAGTGATTATTGAATGTCTATCTGGGTTGTAAATTCCGTGATTCACACCGTAAACAATATTTACCGTAAAGCCGCCTTTGACAGGTGCTGATACGATGACCTTCTTTACCCTAACGTCAAAATAAGGTGCCAGAGCGCCTTCTGTTTTAAAAGCCCCAGTGCAATCAATCATCACATCTACACCTTCAAGTGGCAGCTCTGACATGGATTTGCACTACCAAATTGGAAGGCGTTTGCCATCGATTAGGATCGCATTCTCATCCATTCAAAATTTCCCAACCAACGCCTATTAACTGTATCAAACTCTAAAAAATGCGCGTGCATTTCCGAATTCTCAACCCCAGCATTTAAAAATGCGATTTCATCTCCGTGCTCCAAAAGTGGAAGCAAGGCTAGTTTTCCAATCCGTCCAAGACCATTAAGAGCATAAGTTACCATAAATTCTACCTTCACATATCTGCGGTTTCTCTACGCTTGTTTGAATAATTATAAGATCTAATGTTTTAAATGGCAGAGCAGAAAAGCTTTCACGCCGATTGTATAGCTTCAAATAAATCTCTTCGAATGAATACTTCATCTCTTACTATGAGCTGGATATCAAGGGTGGGGCAGAAAGCCTCAGTGCGCTGTTATCATCAATCCGGAGCAATTAGTGGGCAGATCCCAGATCGTAACCTTTAAATCCAGAGTTTGGCCTTGCCTAATAGAATGTGCAAAAGTTGCCTTTAGGGTTAGACCAGAAGGGGAAAATCTCTTAGCCTTTAATACTACTCTTGTTTACGTGTTTGGCTTTAAGTTGAATGCGCTACTGCAGAAACAACTTAAAAAGACCCTTGGACATCCTATCAAATGTTGCCTCAGCCACGAGATAAACAGCCAAATTAGCAGTACATAAGAAAGCAAGATGTATGGGTTTTTGACTGTCAACCATTGGGATGGGACATTACTCCGGCCAAACTTTGCAGAAGTCCCAGACGAGGAATGCAACAGAACTTTTAATCATACCTTGGCAAGCTTGGTATTTGAGTCGCGTGTCTTGGCGAGACTGCAAAATCATCCCAGCAGCCACCCGGGTATTCAGATAGCTAGATAACGTATTTAATTTTATGCAGAGTGCGCAGACAATCTTGCTGTTACGGTATTGAAATATCGCTGGATTGAAAATCCAAATACCTAAACGATACTGGTTCCCTAAAATGTTAAAAACTTGAAGCTTGTATTTCCAATTTTTATAAAGCTTTCCCTCGGGAATATGTTGTTAAGGCGAAATCCATTGCCCAGCCCAGTTATCAGTTCGCAAAAACTGGGCTCGATGGTGTGCCTGCGATAATGACAGAAAATCTATTTTTTGAATGGTACATCTGGCAACTACAAATTTGTCAATCGATGCCATATTTTCATACTCAAAGGGCGCAGATATAGGACGACCGGTTGGTGGTGATTTGCCATAAGAAATCTGACTAGGCCTTGGCACTTGGGCCCAAAGTTTTCGGCTTTCATCATCGCACTGCAGATCAATTTCAACGCTTATACGTAATTGTACGGACAGCTCAGGTCGCCATATTAAAATTTGCGCCTTTGGCTCTTTTTTAAGGCTAGCAAATTTTAACGAGTCCGCGTCAGTATGAAATTCAAACTCACCATTCGCACGGTTAATCGAACGCAATACCACCAAACAGGCTTGGGGTTGACTTCTCAAATCAACCGTTGCCAGGGTGATTGTCCGTTCGTATCGCTTTGCAGACTGAAGAGTTTTTAAAATTGCCCAGCTTTGATCGAGTAGGGATACTAATGAAAGACCTTTCATAATACTCACTTTTCTAAAACAGTTTATGATCGCCGAGTTCTTGACCTTCCATGCCAGACTTCAAAACCTCGCAGTAAAAATTCTCTAAGGTATCGCAGCCATATTCTGGTGTTTCCTTAGAGGAATACCTTTCTTTTGTTTCATCCCAAAACAACATCGATTCTGTGGCGTAGTAATGCCCAATGTGTATAAACTCTCGCAGATTGGATATTTTTTCTGATATAAGCGATAATGGAGCGATCAACGCACTAATGATGCGAAACATTATGCTAGGTAGGTAGCAAAAATTTGGTTTTTTATCTAACAACCTAAAAAGCATCTCACCTTGCTCTATCGGAGTTATAGATGGCCCGGGGCCGCCTATGGGCAAAACTTTATTTTGCCGCTTTGGGTCCTCTAGGCACCCACAAATATAGTCCGACAAATCCTTGGCAGAGATTGGCTTACAAGCTGTTCCCACCCCCTTGCCAAACACAACAAATGCTTTTCCAGCCTTCAGGTTTTCAATCTGACCAGCGAGAGATTTAAAATAGGCTGTTGGACGAACAATGCTATATGTTATACCAGACGCAATTAGATGATCTTCGAACGCAATTTTGGCAAATTGAAATTCAAGCCTTGGTCTTTGTACGCAAATTGCAGAGAGCAAAACAAACTTTTTCGACGACATTAAAAGGGAAAGGTTCAACAGATTTTTGTTTGCTCCAAACTCAACAGCCCAGGCATCTCTTCGCCCCCCGGTCCGACTTCCCAGACAAGAAATAAGCGCATCTATTTGACGACCGGATCGGGCAAATTCTGTCATTTCCTTGTCGGAACAAATATCTATTGAGATATGCTCGAAATTTCTATGATCCTCAGTCTTAGACTTCCCACGGCCTAGGCTAAGCACGTGAAACCCACGATTTAGCAAAGTCTCACAAACATGTTTCCCAATGTACCCTGTCGCACCAGCTAAAAGCACCGTCGGCAGTTGTGAACCATTACTTTCAATATCTGTCACTTTAGCACAGATCCTTTCAGCTTATCCTTGTAATTTTAGCAGAAACATCTGAGGTACTTTAATAGAAAATGAATTTCACGGTCAAATATTCGTAAAGATCTTTCAAAAGAGGCTTGATAAAAAATATTTACAGAACTTCTAAAGTTTCATGTCTATAATTCATCACTGAATGAAACTAATTCTTTCTTAAGCAATTTAAATGCCTCTGATTTGATTTGAGAGATACGTCCAGGCGTAATTTCCAAAACCTGCGCAATCTCATAAATGTTAAGTTCTTCGACATAATAAAGCTGGAGGACTTGGCTTTGCTGATTAGTCAACGTCTTGAGTGCAGTTACAAGCGTACCACGCATGCTTTTACTATCTATAATTCTTTCTGGCTCAATGCTTGGAGCAGCAAATACCATTGAATATTCATCGTAGGATTGACTTAGACTTTCTGATACATTTGCTTCAAACAGTCTGGTCCAACTATAATATTCATCCATCGGCAGTTTTAAAGATTTGGCAACCTCTCCATCGGTTGGGTTACGCCCAAGTTCCGAACTTAACTCCGACTTCTTATTATCAATCATTTGTTTGGCTTGTACCGCCGACCGATTTAAATTGCCCGAGCGTCGGATAAGGTCAAGCATTGACCCTTTGATCCGAATACTCGCATAGCTTTCAAATGATGCGCCCTCAACGGTGGAATACTTCTGAGCTGCGTCTACCAAACCCTCAAGGCCAGATTGTAAAAGATCATCAAGCTCTATGAAGGTAGCAACTCGGGAGTGCATTTTAAATGCGATCCTCCGCACTAATCCCTCATGCTTAAGAACAACGCGATCAACATTGTTCCCTTGCTCTTGATAACCTTGGCTTTTCAATGAAGAAACCCTTCAAACATCTCTAATGGCATAGTATGATGGATCGCGTCAGATTTCAAATCTAATAAAGCGAGCGCAATATTCTGCAAAGCCATAGTTTCCAGAGCACGATATTTATTTATATCATTTGTTTGCGGTAGGTGGCCCAGAAATCTCATTCTACTGCTTTTTGCAGATCCGACAGAAATCTCAAAATGTGAATAAATATCTAAAGCCTCACCAAAACAGTCTACCGTATCTATAATTATGCCGATCCTGCAATCTTCTATTTGCTCAACCGCTGATTTTACAAACAGGAGGCTTGCTGAATCTTGTCTTACACGATGATCCAAAACAACGAGTACATCTCTCATTGACGACACTTTGACCTCACTAATAAATAACTTATCAAAATCGGTGTCTATCAATAAAAAATCTATCGGATTTGACGGCAAAAATTCGAGCGTCTTTGATACAGCTGACCAATTGAAAATTGGTTTTTCTATAGCCACATTCCCGATTGCAAACTGCTTGCCCTGCTCCACGAGACAAGATTTTACAGACTGCGGTTTATAAGTTCTTGAGAGAGTATGGCCGGTATCAGCCAGAAAGGACGTAAATGTGTCAATAGACATCGAAGGCTTATTATGTGACACGAAACTGCTGGGTCGACTCAAAACTTTACTGTTCCCGAAATGTTCATCTAAATGAAATGACAAACGAGAGATAAAACGCGATTTACCACCGTCCCTGGAGTAGTCGCAGATACCAATTATCTTTGTCTTGCCCTGCCTCATTGCCCACTATCGCTTTAATTTTTCATTTCAGTATTGATGAAAATTCTCGTCTGCCTATTGCTTGGTGAACCTAGAAATCATGTCACTATCCGCCTGAATTGCCTTTGAGGCGGCTGAAAATGACTGTTGCGCTTGAATCAGAGACACAAGCTCATTTGTTAAATTTACATTTGCGACTTCCAAGTGACTAGACATAACTTTTCCTGTGAACGCTTCGCCTGGAGTATGTATTCTGAGATATCCAGCACCTTTGTCGAAGAATTCACCGTAAGTTTTATTTGGAGATGGTTGCAATTGAGCAGCTTTAAAGCGACCACCACCCATTTGAGCTAAGGCGGTTGGGTTATCCCAGGCAGCAATTCCTAGCTGTTCACCTGGCTCAGCAGACGCCATACCATAAGCTGTCATTATATTTCCATCAGGGTCTACATTAAATTCGCTAAGTGGAATTCCGTTTTTAGAAAAATCTATCTGTATCGGCGCCGAATCTTTGGATAGAACATAGAGACCATCATTTGAAGTTAGGAAACCATCTGCATCTAATTGAAAAGATCCATTACGTGTATAGGTGACCTCACCCTCCAATTCGCCTGGCTTTGATGGATCTGGTTTACCTAACATAAACATTCCCCATCCATTGATTCCAAGGTCAGAAGTCACTCCTGTTCTTTTCAGTTCAGCAGGATGATGTGTAACACGGTTGATTTGCAGCTTGGAGCCACTTCCGGGTGTAGGTCCATTCGCATTTCCACCAGTAAGATACATATCTTGGAACAAAGCGTCGCTGCGCTTAAACGCCGTTGTCCCAACATTGGCAATGTTATTGGTTACGACACCTATTTTAGCAGTAGAAGATGCAAGCGCGGTTTTAATAACATTTAGCATTTCAGTCTCACTTTTTGTTCACAAGATACTTTGCACTTTTCGTGCCAAATTCTCTACATTTTAAAGAGTGGGGGCATTTTAAAGTCACGAAGATCTGCAAATGCCGGCTCACCAGCAATTTGAGGTCCAAAATTTACCATAGATCCAGTAGGTTTAACCCAAAATAGTGGCTGATTGAGTATATCTTTTTTAGCTTTCGGTTTGCCCGTCAAACTCTCAAATTTTTTCAACGAAACCAGTTTATCACTTTTTACAAGATTGGGTATGGGCATCTTCTGAAACTTTGCATAATAGACATCACTGAATTTCGAATTTCTCGAATGATAAAATTTAACAGACTTTTCCCAAGTACCAGTCTCTTTAAAAAGTTGTTGGAGAAACTTAGCGGCATAGGCAACATTTTCATCCGGTGATATCATCTCTTCGATACTATCAAAATATCTTGCGTGCCAGCGTAAGTTTAATTGCATGCATCCAACATCAATATTTTTTTTACCGCGGTTGATGAGACTACTAAGCTTATTTAACGCCTCAGTTTTTGTATCTAAGACATAACCTTTTCCAGCATTGTTCAATGACCATGGCCAACTGACATAATCGCCCTTATACCGCCTACCAGACTCCAAACGAGCAATTTTATACAGGACATGTTTAGGGACCGAGGTCGAGTACGCGACTTTTTCAATGCTTTTGTCGCAAAGCATGTTCACAGAGGCCTGCAATCCAGAGGACACGACAGACCCAAATATGAAAAACGTCACTAAAAGTATTGAAAAAAATTTATTCATTTGATCCTCACTTACAAACATACTGCAAGGACCAGGCCAGTTTTTAACTTAAAACCGTCTTAGCGCAGAAAATCAAAAAGGCTTTGCGTATTAACTTTCATATAAGTCTGCCGTGCAGCATCCCTACTGACCAATAAAGTTTGAAGTTCCGTGATTAAAGTTTCTATATCAGCGTCTCTAAGTTTACCAATTTCAGTTTTTACAGCTAGCGACCTACTTAAGAGAACTGCCTCTTGTGACTCGGCATTTTTCATTCGAGCACCAGCAGTGGTACGCGATATAGCCAATTGGGTCACAAGATCTTCTATATTAGCACTTTGTAACGAAAGTCCCTGCGTTTCATCACTAATCTTCAACGCTACATTAGTCGTTCCCTTATCATAAACCTCAATATAGTGTGAAGGTTCAGCCTGAGCCAATTCGTAACCTTCAATAGAGACATCAGAAATTTTAATTAATTCAGTTGATCCAAGACCAGATAATGAAATCACGCCTGTATCAGAAACGGTCGCCGCCAAACCGGTTGTAGAACTATTAATAGCGTTCACAAGCGGGGTCATAGAGTCCGAATTAACATTTGCAGAAATTATCTCAGGTCCATTAGGGCCCTGTAAAGTAAATGACCACATTTGAGGTTCTCTAGATGCATTCACCTTAAAATCTAAGCCCTCAGCAACTCCAACCTGATGTTTTTGAACGAAAGCTGTACTTGTGAGGAGAGCATTAGAAAGCCCATTCAAGACGTCAAAGGCACTCTTCTTTTCGTCAGAAGTCCCAATTTGCATGAAAATTCGACCACCATTCAAACTTGTGGGTAGTTTTACTTTTTCTGAAACTCCTAATGTGTGTTCACCCCCATCTCCACGATATAGCACAGTCCCATCTAATTGTTCACGAAAAGGATCCGCTTCAGTTGAGAAGCCTCCAAAAAGCGAATCTCCTGCACTATCTGTGGCGTTCGCCAAACCCAGCAATGTCTCCCTAATCCCTAGAATTTCCTGACGTGCCGCTAACCGTTCTGATTGGGTTACTGTGTCAGTATTCGAGGCCACAAAGAGTTCTTTAGCCCGAATTGCACCGTTTATTGCTGTCTCTAATGTCGTATCCGCAAGGCCAAGTCTGTCGTTAACTTTAGATAGGTTCTTTTGATACTGAGAAAGGCGAGTGTCTAGTTCATTCCTTGCTGATAGAGTAACCGCGTCCATGGGCTGTGCAGAAGACTTAGGGATCCTGCTTCCAGTAGCAACCTGAGTTTGCAACCCTTGCAAACGATCTTCGATCGTTTTGAACTGATCAAGCATTTGCGTAGCGAACAACTTTGTTGAAATAGACATTCTATCCTCACATTATATTCAAGAGTGTATCAAACATTTGCCTTGCAGCCTTTAAAATTTCCGCAGCGGCCTTGTATGCCTGCTGCTGTTCTAACAGCCTTCCAGCTTCTTCATCCAGGTTCACACCTGACAGCTCATCTTCCGCAACGACTGCAGCGTCCCGCATCGCTTCTGCCGACTGTTCAAGCATTCGGCCAGATACCAACTGGGAACCAACGCCTAGAGCAATTGCTCGAAAGTCATCCTGAAAACTTGGGCGACCATCCGATTTAACGCCAAGTGCTATCAGGGCGTCCATATTTCTGGAGTCGCCAGAATTTGATGTATTTAGACTAATATCAAAAACGTCACCTTGATCTGCAAATCCCTTAAGCTCTATACGATATTTGTCCAATTCAAAGTCCGCAGCACCGTTGGAAAAACGCGTTGCAATTGAGTCACCTGTATTTGTATCGAAGAGCTCGACCTTTCCAATGGAACTGTCTGTGACTTTTACCTGGTAGTTCTCTTCAGGTTCTTCTCCATTAAGGTAATTGGCATTTTCATATTTCATCCCGAGTCTGCGTGATCCCTCTTTGTCAAGAACAACAATGAGATCTTCTGGTGGCAATTTATCGATAGAAAGGGTTTGTCCCGATAGGCCCGATACTCCAACTGAGACTTCAGCCGGCTTAGAACCAGAAGAAATAGTCTTGAAGCCATTTGCAGCTATTTCAAAATCAAACTCGGCGACATTAAGTCCTAGGCTCGATGCATTGAGTGATGGTGTAACAGACATTGCACCGTTCGTCTGAGACGATACCAAAGAAATAATCGGAGTGTATACTGAAGAATCTAAAGTGAGACTTGCAACTTTATCGCCAGTCAAAGCTACTAATTTAACGCCGTTACCGATGGAAGTACCGTCAGACGTGAAAATATCATTCTTCGAATACGTAGTACTTGTTCCAGCATCGTAGACTTTGTATTTAGTACCTGACTTCGAACTTGTTAAGGAAGAACCTTCAATAACGCTGCTGTTAAAAGGTGAAATGAACTTTACGTCATTATTACTCGAGGAAAATGTATATATTCCTCGGTCGTTATTTACAGTCACTGTTGCAGTGTTGGTCCCCAATTTCACATCAAAACTCTTGCTGACACCAGAGCGGATTAGTTCCAAGGAAGTACCTATAGCAATTCCACTTTCGTCTACCACAGCGCCAGAACTATTGATATTCAATGTGAAATTTGAATTAAGTGCATGAGCTGAAGTAGCGGAGGCCACGACCTCAAACCTTTGACCATCAGGAACCAACTTTATTCCTGCCGCCAAGGTTACACCATTAAGAAGATAGTTCGACCCATCATGGGTCAGTGTATGTTTGTCACCAACCGCCAAAGTCGTATTTGAAGTATTATCCAGAACAATCCATTCCGATTCTGCATCGGAAGTTTTCAAGTCACTTAGCGCATGAATGTTCATAGCGGCTGCGAAGTCGGCGTTACCACCAGTTCCGTTTGCACCGCCATTTCCAGTCAAAACTTGCGTAATTGTCCCAGTACCCGTCAACGTGCCACCGTCAGAAGTGAAGATCGTGCCAACTGCTTGAGCAACGTTATTGGAGGAGTTTGCACTTGAAAAAGTTGTGGTGCCGAGAGAAGTCACCATATAGTTCTTTGCATTAGTAAGACCTGCCGTCACAACGGTAGAATTAGCAGTCGTCTCTCCCTCGGTCAGGCTAAAGGTTCGACCTCTAAGAATTGTATCAGAGTTTGCATCCGTGGTGGCAAAACCAAACTCTTTCGCATCAGTATTGTTTAACACTTTAATACTTTGTCCACTCATAACACCAGATGGCGCTGAGATACTTAGCTGATGTCCACCAATCACCTTTTCCGAAGTCACTAAGATTCTATCATTTTCAATACCTGTCACTGAATATGCATCATCTTTATACTTAAGTGTGTATTCAGTCGCCCCAACTGTGAATGCCATAGTAGAATTTTCAGCAGGTAAATCTGTTAGTATACTTCCTTGTAAAGAAGGAAGGGCCGCCAAGTCTCTAGCCTTCTGAATAAGCTGCTTTGAAATACTTTCTGTGGTGAACTCATTAAGATCGCGTCCTTTCAGTGATACAGAAAGAGCCGGAGACTTTTGGCCGTTTAGTGGCGAAGTTAGGGACAACTCAGCGTTAGGAGATGCAATACGCAGTCCATCTGGGCTGGCCTGAGGGGCTAGCTGATCTGGGGTTAGCTCCCAACTAAACTCAGCCACAGATCCTGAAGCCGATAATGAACGCGCAACACCACCACTAATCATAGCGTCAGCCTGCGCGGTCACGCTTTGCCCAAGGGTTGACTTAACAACAAACTCACGAGGTGATTTAAGATCCAACGTCCCCATGATTTTTGTCGCTTGAGTTAAGCCTACATCCGTGGTCAGTAATTTATTATATGATTGATCAAGAACATTTACATTCATCCGAGAACCAGAGAACTGATCGAGACTTATATCTTGCCCAGTAGCATCAATAAGGACAATTTTTTTTCCATCTTTGGATACTTCAGCCGTGATACCAGTACGTGCAAACTGATCATTGATGGGTTTTACCAGGGTGGTAAGATCGCTATTCGTGTAACTTCTTGCAATAGTTATTTGGTCACCATCATGAGTATTTATATTAAAGCTAATATTACCACTTGTCGCAGCCGATGAATCTAACTCCAAGGAAGCCAATGTCTTTGCCATCGCCGAGATACCCTCAGACGTTAGAGCGCCATTAATCTTCTCCGCGATCACTTTGACAGATAAAGATCCTTGAATTGCGATGTCTTTATTTACCAAATTGTCCGACGTCGTGAAATTAAGCGTCTGTGCGGCTATCTTGTTAAGCGCGGGACTCTGTTGAATTAACTCACCTAAGTTCTGACTTGTGAGCACTGAAGCAACTGTAGCAACTTTGAAATATCCGCCAGGCAGTAAGTTATTTATTTCTGCGCCACGGTAGCCAGCTCCGCCTATATCGTTAAGATAGTCGGCTCTGTAAGTTGCATTGCGATTGAACCCGTTGTCGACGGTCAAGAGATTTGTTGCGTCAGTTCCACTCAATGGTATTCCAGCAATCTGGCGACCTTCTCTTGTGAACACTTTAAATCCCGATGCCGCCTCACTCTGGGTCAAGACAGCATTTGCGGTGCTGCCTGATTTTAATGTAAATGTACTGGCTGCAAACGTCGCCGCACCACTGAATTTTAATCCTCCTTCGAAACCAGCCGCAAATAAGCCAAGGTCTTTTAATGTCTGTGGTGGCGTTCCATTCGTTTTAAGCACGCCATTATTTAGATTCTCCGCAATATCCTGCGGTCTAAAGTAGCGGTTTAAACTTGGTTCCGGGTCAACCGAAGAAAACGTATGAGTAACTCCACTGATTGTGAGTTGAAACCTGCTCAACGGATCGCTAGATGAGAAATTTATAGTAGCCGTAGCATTTTGGCCAAAGGAAGATAGGTCTAATTTTTTAACATTGGCTGGAATATAAGCTACTGCGCCACCTTTCAAAAATTCTGTGTAAGAAATCGGCGATAGGGAATTATTCGTGACATCAACCAAGCTCGTTAGATTTGGTTCGCTAGCTGCAATAAGCTGGCTGTCTAAGTTCGCCGAACCAGCATTCGTACTCTTAGGAGTGATAACAAAATTGGCTCCAGCTGCAAATTCTGATCCATTTCTTAACAAAAAAGTCATTCTTTCAGCGTCACCACTCATTTTGGCGACTTGGAAGGTATCTCCGTGGCTAGCCTTAGAGTTGACCTGTACGACCATTCCATCAATTTTAATTTCACTTCGGCCAGTACCAACAATTTTACCAGAACTATCCGTACCAGACCAAAAATTTACGCGTCCATCATAGGTGAATTTTATGTCACCAACGCTATCAATTTTACCAGGAACTTCCATTAAGCTTATATCAAGTTCAGAACTATTTTCTTTTGGCTGCGTAACTTTAAATTTTCTCGCCGTAAAAAGTTCCTTACCTCGTTCACCATCAAAATCTATACCAGAAGTATGTATTGTGTTGACTTCGTCTACAAAGCGAGTTGCCAAGAGGTCTAGGCTTTTTTCAGTCGATTGAATAATATCGAGGCTATCAGCTAAACCCTTGAGCGATCCATCATCTAAGGTCTTGAAAACCATGCCGCTGCCTAACTGGAAAATAGTGCCAGAAATATCACTATGCGTTGTATTTATGGGAGTTATGTCTTCACCACTTACAAGCTGTGGCCCCTCCTTATAGCGCCCAAGTCTAAGATCAGCTTCGCTTCTTTGCCCATAATTTACTGATACACGGATTATACCAGATATTTCGTTTACTAGCCTATCCCGTTCGTCCAAAAGTGCGAGCGGTGGAGCGGCACCAATATTTGACGACCGCAACCTACCATTTACTTGCCCGAGACTTTCCGTTAGGCGGTTCACTTTTTCCACATCAGCATCAACCAGATTGCGCAATTGAGATTTCAAGTCCCCAACAACTTGCGCTGTAATATTAAATGAATTTGCGAGTCCATTTGCTTGTTCTATTGCTGCTGCTCTTGGAGCAAGATCACCTGGGTTAGCGGCGATATCAGAAAGTTTTGAAAAGAATTCTGACATTTGCGATGCGAGATCGCCCTCTGTTGGCAAAAGGAAATCTTCCAGTCGCTCCAGTGAAGCTACAAAATGATTGGCTGTTTGAAACTTACTTTCGGCTGAATTGGCGCTTTGCACTAAGTAAGCATCAAATGCTCGCCTTACATCTCCAATCTGAACCCCTAGACCTAGCTGACCTGTTTTTGACGCCAGCGCACTTTGCGCCCCTGAAACTTCCAGCATATCTGCATCTCGCCGATGGTATCCATCGGTGTTAACATTAGCAATGTTTTGGCCAGTCACGTTAAGTGCCTGACGTTGTGCGTTTATTGCACTTTTGCCAATATCAATTAATCCCGCCAACTGCTGTCTCCACTATTTTTGGCTAAATTGATTAACAATTGCTTCAGCTATTCCTAGATTACTTTGGTCAGAAACTAATTTAGAAGTTTCGCGGTCCATCATCTCTAAAAATGGCGCAGAACCTGACGTATCTAAAGGATCATCAAACAATTTTGCTGATCTTGCTGCTTTCATAAGTTCGTTGACAAATATAGCTTCGAATTGCTCTGCAACTGCAGAGAGTGAAGATTGTTGATCCTTGTGGTTAGTTTCCCGTTTTTCCTGAGGAAACGCAGTTTGCGCAGGCGTTATACTTATGAAATTTTCAGACATTAAGTTATGCTCCTACATTATGATCAGCTGCGCCCTTAGCGCACCCGAGACTTTCAAACCCTCAAGAATAGCTACAAGGTCAGACGGAGTAGCACCCACTGCATTCACTGCATCAACTATATCTGTAAGACTTACTCCCGGATCAAACACAAACGCCTTAGCAATCTCTTCTTCAGCTTGAATATCCGTGTCAGGGGTGACCACAGGCGCCGCGGGAGTAGCCACTACGGCGTCATCTGTAACAATAACATTGTCCTGAGGCGTTATAATTGGATCTTCTGTGACACGAACTGTCATACTACCGTGAGTTATAGCTGCAGGGGTCACACGAACATTACCGTTTATAATAATTGTACCAGTACGGGAATTGACAATAACTTGAGCTGGTGGTGCCGCCGGCTCCACCTCGACATTTTCTAACAAACCAACAAATGCCACTCTCTGGGTGGGATCTAAAGGCGCTTGAATACGGATTGAGGAAGCATCCAAGGGGACGGCTACACCATCACCAAAAATCTCATCTACTGCTTCCGCGACAGCTGCCGCAGTTGAGAAATCATTACGGTGAAGGTTTAATACAAGAAATTCGTTTTGAAGAAACGGAGTTTCTACAAGCTTTTCGACTGTCGCACCCTGTGGTACGCGTCCAACTGTAGGAATATTTACCGTCAAAGAGGAATTATCATCGCCTTCTACCCCAAGACCTCCAACCGCTAGATTTCCTTGAGCAATTGCGTAAGTCTGCCCATCAGCACCTAACAGTGGCGTCATAAGTAACGTACCGCCGCGAAGTGATTGAGCCCCACCCAGAGCGGATACTGTAACGTCTAACTGCTGGCCTGGTTTCATAAACGGCGTAAGTTCGGCCGTCACCATAACAGCGGCAGTATTCACACCAGACAGTCCAGCGGCCGTTGTTGACATTCCAAACCTGGACAGCATCGCTTGCATAGACTGTATCGTTAGGCCCAAATTAGCATCACCACTACCTGACAACCCGACTACCAAACCATATCCGACAAGTTGGTTGTTTCTGACACCTGCAAGACTGGTCAGATCCTTCACCCGATCGGCAAACAGTGTTCCCGAGCTTAAGCTCAGAAACAAAATAAATGCCAGTTTTGATATTAAGCATCTCATAATGAGCTTTCTAAATTGGGGAAACCACGGTGAATAGTGTCGAAAGCCAGCCACGTTTAGCGGTATCCGCCACCTCCCCTGCTCCAATATATGTAATTTCTGCA
Source organism: uncultured Alphaproteobacteria bacterium (assembly GCA_913031285.1). Taxonomy (GTDB): domain Bacteria; phylum Pseudomonadota; class Alphaproteobacteria; order Rhodobacterales; family Rhodobacteraceae; genus LFER01. The sequence goes on from CAJWEI010000014.1 coordinate 56,488, forward strand.
TTGGCCAATCGGTTTGAATTTACGATATTGCCAACACCTATATCCTGAGGCCTCACTATACCGCTGACGCGAACGTATTCATCGCCATTATTAAGGGTAAGCTTTTTTTGGCCCAGTATTTGTAGGTTTCCGTTTGCATATAGACGCACAACCGAAGCGGATACCAAACCTGTAATCGAATTTGATTGAGCAGCAGTACCACTCCCATTAAAGGCCTGGGTCGATCCCATAGTATAATCAGCATCAGTAGCGCCTTTTCCCGTAATATCCTTCAATAATCCTTGTGGTATGGTAACACCGATACTATCAGTTTTGCCTGTAACTGCGGATTGCGACTTCGTTGCGTTGAAACTTTCACTTAGCGATACTGTTAGTATGTCACCCACTTGCGAGGCTTTTCGCTCGGTTGCAAAGAGCCCATTCGACTGATTGCTGAAGATAGCGCCATCAGGGTATGCTTTTGGAGGTTCAGCTTCAGGTAAAACTGGTTCAAAGTCCGCACTTGCGATTTCTTCAACATAAGTTGAACAGCCACCAAGGGTAAAAGCTAGGATACAAATGAAAGCAGGCATTAAACGCATTCGCTATTCCGCCCTTTTAAAGATTATTTGAGATAAAGCGCATCATTTCATCAGCTGCAGTGATTGATTTCGAACTAACCTCATAGGCTCGCTGTGTTTCAATCATTTCGATAAGCTGCTGCACAACATTTACATTTGAGCTCTCTAAAGCACCTTGAACTAACTTGCCGCGACCGTCTATTACTGGAACGCCTCTGTTTGGTTCACCACTGGCCAAAGTTGCAGCAAATAGGTTTTCTCCAGTTGGCGTTAAACCGCGAGGATTTGCAAAAGTTGCTA
>CAJWEI010000015.1 GCA_913031285.1 uncultured Alphaproteobacteria bacterium
TCCAAGATTACTCCTCTCAAAGGGGCTTAACTCAAGTGCGATCATGCAAGACGCACTTAAATCATAATAGGGAGAAAACTATGTTTCTTAAGACAATTACATTTGCAGGGGCGTTCGCGCTTTTAGGTCAAACTGCAATGGCTGGTTGCGGTATTACAAGCGGTAGTATCAGCACTCTTTCTAACGATTTTCCTGCTATTCAGGCAGTTACTAGTGAAATGCAAAAATGCGCTGGCGATGGTGTTTCTATCAAGTCCAATCTGAATAAGGATTTTAAGGATATAATGGTTGCAGCACTTACGGCCAATCCGTCTCAATATACGTCTGTTGTTGGCAACAATGGAGTATTAGTTACATTGATGAATAGTGGACTGGTTCGCCCGCTTGATGATCTGGTAGCCAAGTATGGAGAGAATTTAAAGAAAAATCAGTTGATCACGGTCAATGGCAAAGTGATGGCGGTCGCATTTATGGCCAACGCGCAGCATTTATTTTCTCGTTCTGACGTGCTTAAAAAAGCAGGGGTGGATGGGATACCTGAAACATATGAAGAAGTGCTTGCCGCTGCTGAAGCCATTCGCGCATCGGGGCTCATGGACTATCCAGTTGCATTGAATACTAAACCTGGGTGGAATTTAGGAGAAGAATTTATCAATATGTACATGGGTACGGGTGCTCCTTTGTTCAAACCTGGAAGTGCTGAACTTTCGATTAATAACGATCACGGTGTTGCAACTTTAAACATGCTCAAGTCACTCGTTGCATATTCCAACCCTGATTTCCTAACATATGACTCCAATGCTACCCAAGCAGAGTGGGAAGCTGGTAATTTGGCGCTAGCAGCAATGTGGGGCTCACGCGGTGGTGCAATTTTGGACGGCGAAGGTTCAGAAGAGGGAGTTTCGTCCAACACAGTGCTTAGCGCTGCACCAACATGGGGTAACAACGCGCGACCAGCATCTACTCTTTGGTGGGATGGAATAACTATCGCGACTAATGTTTCTGATGCGGATGCAGAGGCTACCTTTATGGTTCTGATGAAGAGCATGTCGTCTGATATGGTAAAGGCAAATAATGACGCAACTGTTTGGTTGATTGATGGTTACAAGCCAAGTGCGTCCTCTGCTGGTGTTTCAGCAACTGCTGCTGGTGGTGCCGCACCGTACCCGATGCTGCCATTCATGGGAGCATTGCATACAGCTCTTGGAGGCGAAATTTCTGATTTCTTACAGGGATCTGAAAGCGCGGAGCAAGCTTTGTCCGATGTCGAAGCAGCCTATTCCACTGCCGCAAAAGAGCAGGGTTTTCTTAAGTAAACAATACCTGGAAGGAGGTTGCTAGCCTCCTTCCAATTGTTGAGTTTTTAGGCGCAATTTATGAAAAACCGCACCTTCTTTTGGTTTATTTTACCATCAATGATCACGATGTTAGTGTTCATTGCCTTGCCGATTATCTCAGTTTTTGTGCAATCTTTGTACATTGAACACACGGCAGTTTTTATTGAAGTAGAAAACTGTGGCCCTTTTGGCTGCACACAAGATGTCCAAGTTGATTTGGATGCAACAATGAAGCTGAAGGAAATGAAACCTCTCGGACAGTTTAACGGCTTTGGTACATATGTAAACCGAAACCACTTGGCTTTTGTTGAAATAGGGCAAGCTTGGCAATCGAGTGCTGGTTTAGGGGATTTTTTATATAAATCGTTGAACTTACCTTTCTATCGAGCATTGGCCTTTACACTGACTTATACATTTGTTGTGACGCCGCTTGTATTGTTGTTCGGCTTTCTGATCGCATTAGGGGTGAATAGTCTCCCAAAACGTATCAAGGGACCAACAATCTTTGTGTCGCTTTTACCGATGATCGTAACCCCTTTGATCGGGTCGTTGGTTCTCTTTTGGATGATTGATGCCCAAGGTGTTCTCGGAGCCACCCTGCAGAAGGTTTTTGATGATCCCACTCTGTCGCTTAAGGCGTCCCCAGCGCTGACTTGGGTTATGTTAATGGTTTACGGGGTTTGGCACTCTGCTCCTTTTGCTTTTATTGTGCTTTATGCCGGTCTTCAAACCGTACCAGCGGAGACTATGGAAGCTGCGATGATAGATGGTGCAACGCGCTGGGAGCGGACGCGCTATGTCGTGCTACCCCATTTGATGCCGCTTACGATTTTTATATCACTGATACAGCTTATGGATAATTTCCGCGTTTTTGAACCGATTGTCGGCTTTTCTGCACAAGCACATGCGACTTCACTGTCATGGATCATCTTTAACGATCTTGCGGGTAGCGAGGGACAGTTCTTTGGGTCAGCAGGGGCTACTTCTGTCATTACCATCATTGGTGTCAGCATTTTGCTAATCCCTGTCTTAATCCGCACTTGGCGCGATTTTAGTCGGAAAGTTGTTTGATGTCTGATATTGTTAACCGTCGTTCACCCGTGTTTAATGCTGTAATTTGGAGCCTTGTCTTGGGCTGGATCTTTGTTGCTGGTTTTCCATTTGTTTGGACGCTTTGGGGATCTTTCAAAGTCCAAGGTGATTTTTTCTCAAAAGCGGATTGGACCAACGCGATTTTTGGAATCCGTACTCAGATTGAGACAGGTACGCCTTTTACGGGAGCCGGATATTTTGGGGCATGGGTCACGAACGAATTCTGGGTTTCTGTTGTAAATACAGGCATCATAGTAGGATCTGTCGTTGTCATATCTCTGACACTTGGGACGCTTGGCGGCTATGCCCTTGCACGGTCGGGTAAGAAATATGCTTTCTATCTTTTGATGCTTGCGCTGGTTTTTCGGGCTATGCCGCATATTACGTTAGTGTCAGGATATTTACTGCCGTTTTTTGAATGGAACCTTTGGGGGCACCTACCGACAGCGATTATTGTGATGGTAGCAATCAACCAGCCGTTTACGCTCTGGATGTTACATAGTTTCTTTCTCAATATCCCTAAAGATTTGGATGAAAGTGCAATGGTCGACGGGTGTACTCGTTTTCAAGCTTTCAGACGAGTGATTGTGCCAGTCATGTGGCCGGGCGTCATTACCACAGGTCTCTTTTCCTTCTTGCTCGCCTACAATGATTTTACTGTGACTGCGACATTGCTGAGCCAAGCTAATCAAACCATGGTTCCAAAAATTGCCAGTTTTCTTGGGACGACTCAGACAGAGGGAAATGTGATGTTCGCTGTTGCGGCCGTTGTTTCGGCCACTGCACCCCTGTTTGCTTTAATTATGGTTTTTCAGCGTCAAATTGTCAGCGGTTTAACTGCCGGAGCTGTGAAAGGTTAGGCGAATGTTAAGTGATTTATCTGATTGGTTTAAAACGTTACACCTTAGGTTCATCGGCTTCTTAGATGTGACGTGTGCTCATGTAGATTTTCCATGGGATGCGGCATATGCTTGTAACAGAGACCAAATTTTGAGCTGATGTCACAGACCAAGATAACATCCGCCGAAGTGGCGCTCCGTGCTGGTGTCAGTAGGTCCGCCGTGTCACGGGTGTTTACTGTGGGCGCATCGGCTTCTAAGCGGACCGTTGAAAAAGTACGTCTTGCTGCTCAAGAGTTGGGGTACAGACCAAACATTCTTGCGCGGGCCATGGTATCGGGTCGCAGCCGTATGATTGGTCTTGTTGTGGCCTATCTGGACAATCAGTTTTATCCTGAAACACTTGAAAAAATGTCAAATGCTTTGCAAGAAAAAGGATATCATGTTTTGATTTTTATGGCGGGTAAAGACAGTCAGAGCATTGATGGAGTGATCGAGGAAATTCTTGATTACCAAGTGGATGGTATAATTGCGGCCTCAGTCGCCCTTTCATCTGATCTTTCTGAAAGGTGTCGGGCTGTGGGAGTTCCAATGGTTCTTTTTAATAGAGATCAAGACGATCTTTTGATTTCGTCGGTTACTTCTGATAATATCACCGGTGGGCGCAAAGTCGCAGAACTTTTCCTTGCATCTGGGCACAAAAAAATTGGTTATATAGCTGGTTGGGAAGGGGCTTCTACTCAGCGTGATCGTGAAGCCGGCTTTGTAGGTCGTTTGTCAGAAGCCGGACTTGTCCTTTATGCGCGCGAAGTAGGTAATTTTCGTATGGATACAGCCCGGGAGGCAGCTGTGAAAATGTTTTCCAAGGATCCTCCAGATGCAGTCTTTGTGGCGAATGACCATATGGCCATCGCAGTAATGGATACTCTGCGACACGAGCTTGGAATAAAAGTTCCTGAAGATGTTTCTGTGGTCGGCTATGACGACGTGCCAGCAATTGCGTGGCCTGCTTATGATCTTACGACGGTACGGCAGCGTTCTAATGAAATGGTGGCAGAAACTGTAAGCATTCTTTTATCTGAGATCGAGGAAGATGACGTAAAACCTCGCAAAGTGAAAATTGATGGGCCACTTATTTTGCGTAGCTCCGCACAAATTCCTAATGCTGGGTAATTAGAGTAGAACTTTGAGTACCCATATGTTCTGACCTTGCATGATTGGGTGAATTCGCTCTGATATCGTTAAAAAGTTAACTAAATATTTTTAGTGATTAGCAGAAGTTTTCTCGCGGCCCAACGCTCCGAGCATGACGTATTGTAGTTTTAATTAGGTTCATCGTAAAATTTGGTGCTAGACGGCATCAGTAATATCTCCGTTATGTTGGCGTTTGTTATTTATACCCGATCTTACCACTTTTCATCGGACAATTTTATGGCGGTCGGTAAGCAGGCTCGATTTGGGGTAGTTTGAACCGGCAATTATACGACCATAAGGGGCCACGAATGTTCATCATTCGTAAGCTACCCGGATTATTTACTATAATTTGTTGCGCTGACTGCAAGAGTTGCACAGACTGACATTAAAAGGTTAGTACGATACGTTGGAGGTGTCCATGGATGAAATTAATATGTTGTAACTTGTCAACACGGAGCTGCGAATTTGGATTTTACACCTTTTAATTCTAAACATTTTCAAGTGTGCTCGACTCCGGCTCCCAAAATACGTTCTGAGAAAACGATAACTATCCCTTTGTCACATTAATGAAAATGCCTAACTGGCTTTTCTGTCAGAAAGGAATTTAAGATGTAATCGTTAAACAAATATAATTCTCATTTTAGGCACTTTAAGCATATACTGCAATAAAGCTATTTCCGCATTAGGCCCTACGCAAGACGGCACCAGGGTTCATGATGCCTTTGGGGTCCAGGGCGGATTTTATGGCCCGCATTGTTTTAAGTTTGACAGGATCTGCGTAGCGTTCAAGATCAGCAACTTTCAAACGGCCAACGCCGTGCTCTGCACTAACTGAGCCACCCATCTCATGGACTAAGTCATGCAGCGACAGTTTTACCTTATTGCGTTCTTCCAAATGATCCTGTTGCGTTTTTCCAGGCATGGGGAAAACGTTATAATGCAGGTTGCCATCGCCAAGATGACCAAAACAATTTATCCGGAATGGACCAATCGTTTCCATAACATTATTTGCACGTATGATGAACTCAGGGACAGCGGATAATGGCAGAGAAATATCATGGCTTGAAATTGACCCAATCAATCTGTTGGCCTCTGGAATATGTTCCCTAACGGACCAGAACTCCTGCCTTTGTCCTTCCGATTGCGCGATAAGCCCATCGCTTAGCAAGCCTTGGCCTAAGGCGGTCGTAAAAATATTCTCCAGAGCGGCTTGGCCATCGACGTTTGCTCCCAAACCTAGCTCCACCAGTACTGTCCATTCTGGCGGTTGGACGAATGGTTGGCGGACATTGGGGAGTTTTTCGCTCAGAAAGTTAAACCCCTGCTGGTGAATAAGTTCAAAGGCACTTACAGCCTCTCCAACTTCGGTCCTTAAGAGTGACAAGAGTTTAAGTGCGGCATTTGGTGATGCAACAGCGAAAACTGCCGTACCATATGAGTTTGGTTTGGGATAAAGCTTCAATGCAGCAGCTGTAATGATACCTAGGGTGCCTTCTGATCCTATCAAAAGATTTCTTAGGTCGTATCCAGTGTTGTCTTTGCGCAAACGACTGAGGCCATTCCAAATCGATCCATCTGGCAACACAGCCTCTAGTCCAATACATAAATCACGTGTATTTCCATATCTGAGTACATTTATACCGCCTGCATTTGTGGCTAGATTTCCTCCAATTCGGGCCGAACCTTCTGCTGCTAGCGACAATGGAAAAAGGCGGTCTACGTCTTTTGCTGCACTCTGAACATTGGCGAGAATGGTCCCTGCCTCTGCTACCAGTACGTTTTCAGAGGGGAATACCTCACGAATTTGCGACATTTGCTCGACTGATATGATCAGTGGTGCAGGCCCTTCTGGAGAAATCTGACCGCCTACAAGGCCTGTACCACCGCCATAGGGCACGATGCAAACTGACGCTTCACTGGCCGCCTTGACGAGCTCGCTTACATGCTGTGTTGTTTCAGGAAGCGCTAGCACGCCTCCTTGACCTGCCCATCGGGCGCGTGGCTCTTCGAGATATCTTGGCTCAACAGACTTGAAAATCCGATCTGGGAGAGCCGGAGATAAGCTTTTTTTAAACTCTTGGTCGGCAGGTTGCAGGTTCATTATATTATTTCCATTAATCTGTATAAAGCGGATGAGTGGCAAGCTTAAGCACTTTTAAACAGTCCAGTATATAGAACTTTTGTTGGATGGTTAACCAATGTCGGTTTTTCCGCGTCGGTCGTTACGCAATAATGCATAAAGGACATGCGTGCGCCAGCGACCATTGATCTGAATATAGGCTTGTGCGACGCCTTCATATTTGAAGCCCGATTTCTCAAGTACGCCGCGTGATGCAACATTTTCGGGTAAACAGGCACTTTCAATACGACTTAAATCGAGATTGCTAAACGCGTATTTGACCATTCCTAAAATAGCCTCGCTCATAAATCCTTGGCGTGCATATTTCTGACCCGTCCAATACCCGAGCGTTCCGACCTGGGAGGGGCCACGGCGTATATTATCGAGTGTGATTGCTCCCAAAAGTGCATTGTTGGACTTATGAAGCAACATCATGGGATAAGCTAAACCCTCATTAATAGATTTTTGCGACCAATAAACCCGATGAGAAAAAGCTTTGCGCGTCAAATGATCTTTGGCCCATGTAGGATCCCAAGGTTTTAAAAACTCTTGGCTTTCGTAGCGAAGTTGTGCCCAAGTCGGAAAGTCGCTTTGCGAGGGTGCGCGTAAGATTAAACGCTCAGTTTCAATTCTGACCTTACGCTTAAACAAAAACATCAGGCTGCACGGCGCGCTTTCAGATCAGCCAATGAGGGCGCCTTTTCTACAGGGCCATAAAGTGCCATAGCTGAAGACACCGAAGATGCTGCGTGTTCAGCAAACTGGCGCAGTTTTTCAATTGAAACATTCTCAATTTTCGCAACAGTCTCTTCAATCAAAGGTACGTGACCCCAGATCTGGATCATACGGGCTAAGCGTTCAGCCCGATTTGACGCGCTTTCAAGCCCCATAAGCATCCCAGCTTTCATTTGCGCGCGGGCCCGGTCAAGTTCAACTTGCGACATATCTTCAGCCGCACGACTGAGTTCGTCAAATGTGAGTTCCATAAGTTGGGGCAACTGTTCGCTGTTCGTACCAGCATAAATTGTCATCATGCCGGTATCGCTAAAAGCTCCTACTTGAGCAAAAATTGTATAGCATAACCCATGGTTTTCACGAATTTCCTGAAATAGCCGTGACGACATTCCCCCGCCAAGGGCAATGGAATAAATCTGTGCTGTGTAGATGTCATCATGAAGATAGCTAGGGCTCTCAAAAGCAAGTGCCAGATGTGCCTGTTCAAGATCTTTTTGTTTTCTGAACTCACCACTTTGAAAGCGTGCAGTCGAGAATCTTTCTCCGTTATGTGCATTTGGTAAAGTTCCAAATGTATTTTCGGCGAATTTTAAGATTGCGTCATGATCAACTGCACCCGCTCCTGAAAGTATCATACGGTCGGGACGATAGTGTTCCTTTATAAATGCAATCAGATTGTCTCGATCAAAACCAGAAACCTGTTCCGTTGGCCCCAAAATACTGCGTCCAATAGACTGATCTGGATAGGCTGTCTCTTGAAGCCAATCAAAAATCACATCATCTGGCGTGTCCAGAGCTTGCCCGATTTCCTGTAGAATAACGCCACGCTCAATTTCGATTTCTTTCACTTCAAAAACTGAATTCTGAAGTATATCAAAAAGCAGATTTAGCGACAGTCCAACGTCATTTTTCAGGACACGTGTATAATAAGCGGTCACCTCTCGAGATGTGTATGCATTTATATAACCACCAACGTCTTCGATCATTTCAGCAATTTCAACAGCCGAGCGCGAAGCCGTACCTTTAAAGGCCATATGCTCGAGAAAGTGGGCTATACCATTTTGATCACGGCGCTCATGGCGCCCACCAGCTTTCACCCAAATTCCAACCGAAGCTGATTGCAGGCCTGGCATATGTTCGGTGACAATCTGAAAGCCGTTTGATAGGGTATGATGCTGGACACTCACGTTTTTATCCGTTCTTTAACAATTTCTTCTAATTTGGTCAGGTCGTTTTCTACGCGTGTTAGACGCTCGCTCCGCTGATATAGGTCATCCATACGTTCGGGCAGGGGTGGGCGTAGATCAGACGCTTTTTCTACTGCGTCCGGGAACTTAGCCGGATGGGCTGTTGCCAAGGTGATCATTGGGGTATCAGGAAAACGGGTTTTCTCAGCCACGTTTACCCCAATTGCAGTATGGGGGCACAAAAGTTCACCTGTCTGTGTAAAACATTTTTTAATAGTTGCTAACGTCTCTTCTTCTGACGCTGAATTGGAACTAAAATGTTGAGATAGCTTTTCAGAAACGCATTTGGATAACGAAAACCCATTCCTTTGAGATAAATCTTCCATGATCCGTGAAACGGCGTTTCCGTTGCGATCGCAAGCGTCAAAAAGAGCACGCTCAAAATTTGAACTAATCTGGATATCCATTGAGGGGCTGAGTGAAGATAGAACTTTATCTTTTTTATATTTTCCAGTGCTAAGACAGCGATGTACGATGTCGTTCTGATTGGTCGCGACAACAAGTTGGTCTACGGGCAGTCCCATGCATTTGGCAATATAGCCAGCAAAAACATCACCAAAATTGCCCGTTGGTACAGTAAAGCTTACAGGCCTGTCCGGTGCGCCAAGGGATATGGCGGAAGAAAAATAATATACAACCTGCGCCAGAACACGGGCCCAATTGATTGAGTTTACACCTGCAAGTTGAACTGAATCACGAAAATCGAAGTCATTGAACATATCTTTGAGACGAGCCTGACAATCGTCAAAATGTCCATCTAAGGCAAGTGCATGAACGTTATTTTCTTTTGGTGTGGTCATTTGCCGGCGCTGTACTTCTGATACTCGGCCATGCGGATAAAGAATAAAAATATCAACAGTATCCAGACCGCGAAAAGCCTCGATTGCAGCGCTGCCTGTGTCTCCACTAGTGGCTCCGACAATGGTAACGCGCTCGTCACGGCGGCGCAAAGCAACCTGAAACATCTGGCCAATAAGCTGCATAGCAAAATCTTTAAACGCAAGAGTGGGGCCATGAAAAAGTTCTAGTAAAAAGTGATTACTATCTAACTGAGTGAGCGGCGCACGTGCAAGATGATTAAACCCTGCATAGGATCGTTGAATTATTTCAAAAAATTCCTCTTCTGAAAAACTGTCTCCTACAAATGGTCGCATAACTCTAAAAGCAATCTCTTCGTAATTCAGGCCAACCATGGCACGAATATCTGCTTGTGACATAGTTGGGATAGACTTCGGGACGTAAAGACCGCCATCGCGCGCAAGACCTGTCAGCATAGTGTCCTCAAAACTAAGTATTGGAGCAGACCCACGCGTAGAGATGTAATTCATAAGTCTTTACCCTTATTTCGGTTTTGAGTACGCCATAAAAAAGTTAGGCTCATAATTATCCAGACCGCGGCGAGTGAAAACCACGTTACTGCATATTGCAAGTGGTCATTCGGAATCCCAATGGTGTCAACTGCTAATGGTGTTACTTTTCCACTGCTTGGTGAGATATCTGACGCTACTATTAAAATTGGTTCTGTTTTAAGGGCTTCGGCTAAGGTATCCACATTGCGTGCAAACCAGATATTATTTTTGAGGTCAGCCTCGGGGGTGAAACCATCTACTTCTTGAGGCCAATGCAGGTTGCCTTCGACAAATGAGATATCTCTTGTTTGATCCGGTACGTTATCTTTGATCTTTAAGAACCCGCGATCAAGTAATAGCCGTCTTCCTTCAGACTCAAAGGGTGAGATGATCCGGTATCCTGCACCGATAATTTTTTGACTTGAGAGTATTCTGATATATTCCGAGCCAACTTTACCAGACGCTTGTACTGGTAAATATTTATCCTCGTCAGGAGACGGAGCTATTGGTACGGATACATGTGGCGCACTTATACGGGCTCTAATGTCGTTTATAATAGTTTGTTTCCATTCCAGGCGGTCAAGCTGCCACTTGCCCAGCGACAAAAGCACTGCAGTGCCTGCAACACCAACAATAAGTAAGAATGCAAGCCGTTTCAAAACGTTTCCCTTTTTACAAAACAAAAAGCGCACAGTGTTCTGCGCGCTTTTTATGAATATTATTGCGGATTGCTATGGCCGCTCTATCCGCCCCAGACATAGACAGCTGCAAACAGAAACAACCAAACAACATCGACAAAGTGCCAGTACCAAGCAGCAGCCTCAAACCCAAGGTGAGACTGGGCGCTGAAATGACCTCTTAACACGCGCATCAAACAAATAAACAAAAAGATCGTCCCCACGATCACGTGGAACCCATGAAACCCCGTTGCCATGAAAAAGTTTGCTCCATAGATATTGCCTGAGAAGCCAAACGCAGCATGACTGTATTCGTAAGCCTGAAAAATTGTGAAAATTGCGCCAAGTGCAATCGCCACAATAAGACCCCACTTCATATCCTCACGGTTTTCATCATGTGTGAGAGCATGGTGCGCCCAAGTAGCGGCAGCACCCGAACACAACAATATTAATGTGTTAATTAATGGCAAATGCCAAGGATCAAAGGTTTCAATACCTACGGGGGGCCATACGCTGTCTTGGATAGGGCTCATTTCACCCATAGGGTACATGGCGTGTTTGAAAAAGCTCCAGAACCATGCTGCGAAGAACATGATCTCCGACATGATAAACAATATAAAGCCATAGCGTAACCCGATCAGTACAACAGGAGTGTGGTCTCCAGCATGATTTTCATCAACGGTTTCTGACCACCAGCCATACATGACGTATAGGACGCCTAAAAATCCGGCAATTAATACCCATGGACCATTGTCATGGAAAAAGAGAACTGCTCCAAACAGCATAATGAACCCAAAAATAGAACCTAGCAAAGGCCATAATGACGGGTTTAAGATGTGATAGTCATGGTTTTTTTCGTGCGCCATGGTTTTTCCTTATGGGGTGGTCTAATTAAATCGTATCTGATCGCTTTCCGCAAGAGTGGCAGCCTCTTCATTCGCCTCAGTTTCATAGAATGTATATGAAAGCGTGATTACTTTCGCATACTTAGCATCGCGGTCGTCTACAATTTCCGGATCGACATAAAACGTCACGGGCATTTGTAGACGTTCCCCAGGCGCCAAAAGTTGCTCTTCAAAGCAAAAGCATGCAATTTTCGTAAAATACGCACCAGCGTTATATGGTGTCACATTATAATTTGCCGTTCCCATTACAGGACGGTCAGTCGGGTTGTAAGCTTCGTAAAACGCGAGACCAGTTTCACCAATCTTAATTTCAATCTCGCGGACAACGGGTCGGAATTCCCAAGGCATCCCCCGCTCAAGCGACGCGTCAAATCGAACTTTTATAGTTTGATCCAGGATTATATCTGATGCTGTCTGGGAGGACTGTGTAACGCCACCAAAACCTGTAGTGCGACAAAACCAATCATAAAGCGGTACCGAGGCCCAAGCAAGTGAGCCCATTATAAACACAACGCCGGCAGCTTTTAAAGCGGTTTGAGTATTGCGGTCCCTAATCAATGCTTTGGTTCCCGGCGATCGCAGATGCAACGTTGCCTTCGGTTATTTTAACGACAGTCATTCCGAAAATGAGTACTACAAGAGTTACCAGCAGCAATCCTATCCCAACGTTGCGGCCAAAGCGTCGTTTGTGTATTTCGTGATCAGGCCGAAAACTCATATTTATCCCCAAATACCAAGGCGACTTAATGTACTGTCTGCAAGTATTGCGGCGAAGAGAGCGAATAAGTAAAACAAAGAAAATTTGAAGAAACGACGTTCAACCAAAAAACTATCCCTCTCTGACTCTTTTTCGTCTCGAAACCATATTCTAAAAGCATCGATCAAGAACCTGATGTTGAGTAAAATGGTTGAAGCTATATATATAGGTCCGGCCAACTTGCTTAAAATAGTGGCTCCTCCAAGTGCAGCCAATAAAAATGTGTACACTACGATATGCTTACGTGTTGATTTTCGGCCATGGGTCACCGTCAGCATTGGAACTTCTGCATTTTCATAATCCATCCTCGTGAACAGTGCGAGTGCCCAGAAATGCGGTGGTGTCCACATAAATATCAAAGCAAACATAAGAACACTTTCAAATGAGACTGTTCCAGTTGCAGCAGCCCAGCCAATCATTGGCGGGAAGGCGCCAGCGGCGCCGCCGATAACTATGTTTTGCGGAGTCGACCGCTTAAGCCAAACTGTGTATATGGCGATATAGAAAAAGATCGTGAAAGCAAGCATTGCGGCCGCGTAAAAGTTTGTGGCGAGCCCCAACATCATTACGGACAAGCCAGATAATGCAAAGCCGATCATCTTTGCTTCTTCTAGCGAAACTTTTCCAGATGGAATCGGACGCTTTTGTGTCCTCTTCATAATTTTATCGATGTCTGCATCCCACCACATATTTAAAGCACCTGCAGCGCCTCCTCCCATTGCTATACAAATTATTGCCACAATCGCCAGGAAGGGATGAAGTTGTACCGGTGCTGCCATAAGGCCAACAAATGCTGTAAATACAACCAACAGCATTACACGCGGCTTTAAGAGCGCGATAAAATCTTTGAACTCTGCTTCAGATTCAAGTGCTGGCAAGGGAGCGCTTGCATCGGTCATAGTGTTTCCAATCTTAAATGGCCTTTGGTAAAATTTACGCCAGACTTACTTTGCGGCGACGGTGAACGATTGCGGAACACCCGCAAATTCCTCTTTGGTAACCTGTAACCATTTTTCATAAGCCTTTTCACTGACAACTTTCACAGTGATTGGCATGTAGGCGTGGTCTTTGCCACATAGTTCAGAGCACTGGCCAAAATAAATGCCTTCTTTGTTGGGTTTAAACCACAGCTGAGCAAGCCGTCCCGGCACAGCATCCTGCTTTACTCCAAACGCTGGAATCGTCCAGCTGTGGATCACGTCGGCACCTGTTATCGTCATAACAATTGTTTTGTCGACTGGAACCACGACCACTGTGTCGGTTGCCAAAAGCCACTGATTTCGGTCGTAGCCTGCCTCTGCGAGCTTAACTTCCATGTGTGCGTCGAGAACATATGGTCGGATGTTGGCGTCTTCGGGCCTTGCGTCTTCGTCCAACGTCGCAGGTGAGCCAAGTAGATTGCTGTCGAACTCAAAGCCATGATCCACGTATTCGTAACTCCAATACCATTGGTTTCCAGTGACTTTTATATTCACATCACCTTCGGGAATTTCTTGTTGTTTGAAAAGCTCAGGCAACGAAAACACAACGATCCCAAGAAGAATAATAATTGGTACAATTGTCCAGGCGACCTCGACTTTTGTGTTATGTGTAAAATTCGCTGGTATTGGATTTGTTTTCTGGTTGAATTTAACAATCGCATAGATCAGCAAGCCGGTTACAAATAGTGTGATCAACGTAACAACGACAAGAACGCCGAGGTCAAGATCTTGGAGACCTTTTGCCAAGTCAGTTGCAGCAGGCTGGAAACCGAGCTTTCCATCGATAGGCTGGCCGATGATCTCAGGCCTATCCTGTGCAGAAGCTGGCAGGGCTGTCAGTACAGCGGAAAGGCTAACAAATTTAGACGTGGTTTGCATATTCGATCCCAGTATGGTGTTTGAAATAACGAACGTTATAGTTAACTTGATCTTTTAAAGTTTTCCATTACATACGTTATAACCTTAAAATCACATTCCACGAGATAGATAAAGGTAAGAGCTTGCGGCAAACGGACGCTTTTTTCGGTTTTATACCCTGATTATTCATAATTTTGTGAAGGAACCAAATGACTGACCAAAAATTTTCACCTTTTCAGACTAGTTTAGATCAGGAAAGTGCTCTTGCGTGTTTGCGCCGGGTAACAAACGGCGCGGATGATGGAGAACTGTATTTCGAAAGATCAAAGTCAGAAACGCTGGTCTTTGATGATCAGAGCCTTAAAAAGGCAAGCTATGATGCGTCTGAGGGGTTCGGTTTGAGGTCGGTGAAAGGCGAAGTGACAGGCTATGGTCACTCCACTGAAATAACTGAAGAAGCGCTTAAGCGCGCCGAAGGGATCGTGAGTTTAGCAGCGAGTATGGGTGGCGCTAAATTGGCAGATGCACCGGCGCGGACAAACCAAAAGTTGTACGAAGCTTTTGATCCGATGGGTGAAGTTAAATTCTCAGGAAAAGTTGATTTACTACAGGAAATAAATGAATTTGCCCGCTCGCTAGATCGCAGGGTGGTTCAGGTAAGTGTCAATCTGGCGGCGGGATGTAAGGAGGTTTTAATCATGCGACCGGACGGAGCGATGTATGATGACACTCGGCCTATGGCGAATTTAAGCATATCTCTTATCATTGAAGATAATGGAAGGCGAGAATCAGGGTACTCTGGTGGAGGAGGTCGGTTTTCCTTAGAGCGAATTATTGCGCCTGAGGACTGGCAAGCGAAAGTGCACGAAGCGCTTAGAATAGCTTTAGTCAATTTGCGCGCAGTACCGGCTCCTGCGGGACCGATGGAGGTAGTGTTGGGGCCTGGGTGGCCGGGCATTCTGTTGCATGAAGCGATTGGTCACGGGCTTGAAGGAGATTTTAACAGAAAAGGAAGTAGCGCTTTTGCCGGACTTGTGGGTCAAAAAATTGCTTCGCCCGAAGTAACGGTTTTGGATGATGGTACAATTCCCGAACGAAGAGGCTCGATCAACATCGACGATGAAGGAACACCTTCCAGCCAAAACGTCCTCGTTAAGGACGGAAAATTAGTAGGATTTATGCAGGATCGTCAAAATGCTCGGTTAATGGGAGTTGCGCCAACAGGAAATGGACGCAGACAAAGTTTTGCCCATACTCCAATGCCGCGAATGACAAATACCTACATGCTTGCTGGGCAGACTGACCCCAAAGATATTTTGTCAGATTTGAAAGATGGTATATACGCTGTAGGGTTTGGCGGGGGGCAAGTTGATATTACCAATGGAAAGTTTGTGTTTTCCTGTACCGAAGCCTATCGAGTTAAAAACGGGGAAGTTGGAGCCCCGATCAAAGGCGCGACGTTAATTGGTGACGGGGCAACCGCACTAAAGCGAATCCGGGCGGTAGGCAATGATCTTGCTCTTGATCCGGGCATGGGGAACTGCGGCAAAAATGGTCAGTGGGTACCGGTCGGAGTTGGCCAACCCACGCTGATGATCGGCGGGTTAACGGTCGGTGGGGCATCTGACTAGTTTGCGTTCTAACAGAAAACTAACTGTAAATTCTCACTCTAAAAATATTAACACGTTTTAATATTCATGCCTTGAGCGAGGTTTGCATTACTCTGTGCCTTAAAAATACACCCCGTCTTTTAATGTGCGTCTTCATCAAAAAAAACAGGGTAAAGGCTTCTGCGACATTTATTGAGCTGGAAATAGAAATAAAAACCTTACGCTTGTCTGGTGCTTTATTCGGTAAGTAAACAAATTTAATAATTAATTACCTGTATTTCGATGCTAGATATACCTTGTCTTTATTTTACCAAAACATCGTTGCAAATACAGTAATTGGAGGAAAATTGCTGAACCGGCTGCATTGACAAACGTGTATAATCTCTCGCATGTTCCGCCGCTAGAGGATTTGGTTGGAATCGAAAGGAATTTTAATGCCAGTTGTTGTTGTTGAGTCCCCGGCAAAAGCAAAGACAATCAACAAGTATCTTGGCTCTGAATATACTGTTCTAGCCTCTTATGGGCATGTTAGGGATCTTCCTGCAAAGGATGGATCTGTAGATACCGAACATGACTTTGAAATGACTTGGGAGGTAGGAGCTGATAGCCGAAAGCACCTGAAAGCGATTGCAGATGCTCTAAAAAAGGACAATGCGCTCATTCTTGCAACTGACCCTGATCGCGAAGGTGAGGCGATCAGCTGGCATTTAGAAGATGCTCTTCGCAAACGCCGCGTTATAAAAAAGGATACTCCCGTTAGCCGCGTTGTATTTAACGCTATTACGAAATCGGCCGTCACGGAAGCTATGCAAAAGGCTCGTCAGGTTGATGCGCCATTGGTCGAAGCCTACCTTGCAAGGCGCGCACTTGATTACCTTGTTGGGTTTAACTTGTCACCAGTATTGTGGCGTAAACTTCCTGGTTCGCGCTCTGCTGGTCGTGTTCAATCAGTTTGTCTTAGGTTGATTGTTGAACGCGAAATGGAAATTGAGGCTTTTAGAGCAAAGGAATACTGGAGCGTCAAAGTTCTTTTGGGTTCGCCACGAGGGCAAGAGTTTGAGGCCCGCTTGGTAGGACTGGCCGGTCAAAAACTTGATAAGCACGATATTAAGAACCAGACCAAAGCCGAAATTGCTATTCAGGCGATATCTAGCCGTAACATGAAAATCACAAGTGTCCAAGCAAAACCTGGATCACGCAATCCTTCAGCACCATTTATGACTTCTACGTTGCAACAAGAAGCATCACGCAAATTTGGTATGGGGGCGCGACAGACTATGAATGCAGCGCAACGCCTCTACGAAGCCGGCCACATCACATATATGAGGACAGATGGTATCGACATGGCTCCTGAGGCGGTCATGGAGACACGAGAAACGATCAAGGCGCGCTATGGCAAGGAATATCTGCCAAAAAGTCCACGTATGTACAAAAATAAAGCCAAAAATGCCCAAGAAGCACATGAATGTATTAGACCAACAAATTCCAAAAACGATGCTCTGAGCCTTAAATTAGCCGATGTGGACCAACGTAAACTCTATGATCTGATCTGGAAAAGGACGATTGCATGTCAAATGGAAGCTGCGCGTCTAGAACGGACGAGCGTCGATATTGGTAGTCCGGACGGTCAGGTTGGCCTGCGGGCAAATGGACAGGTTATTTTGTTTGATGGGTTCCTCAAAGTTTATGAAGAAGGCAGGGACGAACCTGCTGGTGATGGTGATGACAAACGCCTGCCTCAATTAAATCAGGGCGAGCTAATGGATAAAAAAAATATTTCACCTGAGCAGCACTTTACGCAGCCACGGCCAAGATATACTGAGGCGACTTTAGTCAAGCGGATGGAAGAGCTTGGTATTGGTCGGCCCTCAACTTACGCTAGCATTGTCACTACGATTCAGGACCGAGAATATGTGCGTAAAGACCAAAACCGTCTTATCCCTGAGGATAAAGGGCGCATCGTAACAATCTTTTTGCTGAATTTCTTCAAGAAATACGTTGAATATGATTTTACGGCTGCCCTCGAAACGCAACTTGACCACGTAAGTGCGGGGGATGCGAGTTACAAAGAAGTTCTGGCAAAATTCTGGAAAGACTTTTCCCTAGCAATTGCGGAGACATCGGATCTTCGAATTTCAC
This sequence comes from uncultured Alphaproteobacteria bacterium, assembly GCA_913031285.1. Classification (GTDB taxonomy): domain Bacteria; phylum Pseudomonadota; class Alphaproteobacteria; order Rhodobacterales; family Rhodobacteraceae; genus LFER01. Next base: position 17,839 of record CAJWEI010000015.1, read on the forward strand.
AAGTGCTGGATGTTTTGGATGACGCGTTGGCGCCTCAGCTTTATCCGCCGAAAGATGATGGCAGCGATCCAAGGGCTTGCCCCTTATGTGGCGCTGGTCAACTTCATTTAAAGACATCTCGAACAGGTGGCTTTGTCGGCTGCGGAAATTATCCGGAGTGTCGTTATACCCGTAAGCTTGGCGGAGATCAGCAAGATGGTGGAGAACGTGTGCTAGGACAAGATGGTGGTGACGATATAAGCCTTCGTTCGGGACGCTTTGGCTCCTACATTCAACGGGGCGATGTGACTGAAAATGTTCCAAAACCACCGCGCGCTAGCCTACCCAAAGGTTGGTCAGCGTCCGATGTAGATTTGGAAAAAGCGCTAATGCTTCTCAGCCTGCCAAGGCAAATTGGTCTTCACCCGGAAGACGGTGAAATGGTCGAGGCTGGAATTGGGCGTTATGGCCCATTTGTTAAACATGGTCGTACCTATGCAAATTTGAAAGAGGTTGACGACGTTTTTACTATTGGAATGAACCGGGCTGTAGAAGAGATTGCGAATAAATTAGCAAGTCGCGGTGGCGCAGGGCGAGAACCCGTTAAACCTTTACACGAACTTGGTGAACATCCAACAGATGGTGGCCCAGTAAATGTTTATGATGGTCGCTATGGACCCTATGTTAAATTTGGTAAAATTAATGCAACGTTGCCCAAAGACGTAAGCCCAGAATCTGTGACAATGGACGTAGCAGTTGCCCTGATTTCTGAGAAAGCTGCGAAGAAAGGCGGTGGAAAGGTGAAGCTTAAGCCTAAAGCTAAGGCTAAACCTAAAGGTAAAGCCAAGAGTTCCGTCAAATAGGGGTCACTCTGCATTCATCAGCTGCCTCCAGTTGTAGTACAAACCAAAAGATGAATGATTTAGATTACTATGAATTGACTCTTTGGGCGACAACGGCGAAAAGTCCGACAATCTGTACAAGGACTTCCGTACTATGAAAAAAATTTATCCTTCTGCTAAGGCTGCTTTGGACGGTATACTATTTAATGGAATGTTTATCGCGGCTGGAGGATTTGGCTTATGTGGTATTCCCGAATTGCTTTTGCAAGCGATCAAAGATGCAGGCACCAAAGATTTGACATTTGCCTCAAATAACGCCGGTGTAGATGATTTTGGGATTGGTATCTTGCTGCAAAGTGGACAAGTCAAAAAAATGATCAGCTCTTACGTGGGCGAGAACGCCGAATTCATGCGCCAGTATCTCTCAGGGGAATTGGAACTGGAATTTAATCCCCAAGGTACATTGGCAGAACGTCTGCGCGCTGGAGGGTGTGGAATACCAGGTTTTTATACCAAAACTGGCGTCGGTACAGTGATTGCGGATGGCAAAGAGCACAAAGATTTTAATGATGAGACATATATCTTGGAGCAGGGATTAATTTCAGATGTGTCGATAGTTAAGGCGTGGAAAGCTGACGCTACGGGCAATCTAATCTTCCGCAAGACGGCACGAAATTTCAACCCACCCGCCGCCATGAGCGGAAAAATCTGCGTGGCTGAAGTTGAAGAAATTGTTCCAACGGGATCGCTTGATTCGGACAATATCCACTTACCGGGCATTTATGTGCATCGGTTAGTTCAAGGCAACCATGAAAAACGCATTGAACAGCGTACAACGCAGCCGGCGGCATAGGAGACAACAAGCATGTGGGATCGCAATCAAATGGCCGCACGAGCTGCGCACGAGCTCGAAGATGGCTGGTATGTAAATCTGGGCATTGGAATTCCAACCCTAGTGAGTAATTATATTCCAGATGGGATAGAAGTCACTTTGCAATCGGAAAATGGGATGCTGGGCATGGGACCGTTTCCTATAAATGGCGAGGAGGACGCTGATCTGATCAACGCTGGAAAACAAACGATAACGGAACTTCCTCAAACCGCCTATTTTGACAGTGCCACGAGTTTTGGAATGATCCGGGGTGGCAAGATCGCAATGGCAATCCTTGGTGCCATGGAGGTTTCTCAAGACGGCGATTTGGCTAATTGGATGATTCCGGGCAAGCTTGTCAAGGGTATGGGCGGCGCGATGGATCTAGTGGCTGGTGTGGGCCGTGTGGTCGTCGTCATGGACCATACCAATAAGCATGGCGACAGCAAGCTACTGCAAGAGTGTACTCTCCCGCTGACTGGCAAAGGCGTTGTAGATCGTATAATTACAAATCTTGGTGTGCTCGATGTGGTGAAGGGTGGTTTGCGGATTGTGGAGTGTGCCGCTGGGGTCACCCAAAAAGAAATTAAATCATCGACTATTGCCAGAATTTTAGATTAGTTGTGTTGTCGATGTGATTTAAAAAGCAATTTGTATTCGTTCAAATAGTAAACGGTCTGATTTGAAGTTTAATTTATTTTTAGAAATGTTGCAGGTTATAGATTTCGTTAGAAGCCAAAGTTTTTTCCATCTACCGAAGAACGTATTGCTGTAACCAAACCTACCAATTTTCCTATACCTGTGAATACGGAAGACATTGTCCAATTTATTGAAGCAGACCTGGGTATCAATTTTAAGCTTTCTTAATTTTTAATGGATAGCGATATTATTCCAGTTGCACTAGATCTAAAACTTAGCGCACCAAAAATGGATGCCTCCAGCGTATCTATCATCAGTGGCACGAGTATTAATCCAAGCAAAATTTAAAGCGAAGTGGGGCTTCAGAATGGACAAGTAATAGCAGTAATTGGCCTTTTAATTTTTATTTTGAATATAATGAAAAAAGTATTACTTTCCAAGACATAACCATCTTAATTGCTAAATTAATTAAAGTGGATGGGTTCAAACGAGGAAAATCTAGTCTAAAAGTAATTATTTCTGTACATTTAAATGATTAGTTTGAGCGTGGTGAACTGTTTCGAGCCTAGCGAATTTTAGAAAAATAACTAGTCAATGGGTTTTAATATGAACTTATGCTCAAAGTGTATTGATGCTAAAATTAAATAAGCGCTTTGTAAGCTGGTTATCCCAGAAAGCTTGGCAACTTCATTCGCATCAGGTTGAGATGCTTAAAACGAGCCAAAGGCCTTCACAGCTATTGATAGCTCCAACAGGTGCGGGCAAGACTCTAGCTGGTTTTTTGCCGAGCTTGTGCGAGCTCGAAGCATCTTCTGGAAATGGACTTCATACGCTTTATATCTCTCCTTTGAAGGCCCTAGCTGCAGATATCAAACGAAATTTGATGCATCCTGTAGACGAACTTGGATTGAAGATAAGCGTTGAGGATCGGACGGGTGATACTGCCTCTCACGTCAAGCGAAGACAGCGCGCAGCACCTCCAGATATTCTTTTGACAACGCCTGAAAGTTTAGCACTTTTGACCTCTTATGAAGATGCACCCCGCATTTTTGCAGGTTTACAACGGGTCATTGTTGATGAAATACATGCCCTTTACGAAAGCAAGCGCGGTGACCAGTTGATGTTAGCGCTCAGTCGAATTCAGGGGCTTGCGCCTGGTCTTCGGCGCGTTGGTTTATCCGCAACGGTGCATGATCCCGAAGCGATTGCCGATTTCTTGAGTATGGGCCAAAAACTCTGTCCTATACATATAGCGGATACTGGACCGCCTCCCGATATAAAGATGCTGGGTGTTTTAGAGAACCTGCCTTGGTCTGGTGCAGGTGGGCGCTACGCGATCAATAATGTGCTAGATCAGATTAAAAAGCATAAAACAACTTTGATTTTTCACAATACTCGTGCGCAGGCTGAGATTTTTTTTCATCATCTTTGGTTGGCCAACGAAGAGGCTATGCCCATCGCAATCCATCATGGCAGTTTGGATAAGCAGCAGCGCGTTCGAGTTGAGAACGCCATGATCCAAGGGCAATTGCGGGCAGTTGTGTGCACTGGCAGTCTTGATCTTGGTATTGACTGGGGCGAGGTTGATCTAGTTGTTCAGATTGGGACCCCAAAGAATGTAAAGCGTTTGGTGCAAAGAATTGGCAGAGCTAACCATAAATATAATGCCCCCTCCAAGGCTATTATAGTCCCCGCTAATAGGTTTGAGACGATTGAATGTGTTGCCGCCCTTGAGGCGGTTGAGGAAAACGATCTGGATGGAGAATCCAAAGGTCCCGGCCCTTTGGACGTGTTATGTCAACATATTTTGATAGTGGCTTGTTCTGGTCCTTTTCATCCTGATACGCTTTTTCAAGAAGTCTGTTCGACGGGTAGCTACGACACACTGACGCTCAAAGAATTTGAAGAATGCCTCGAGTTTTGTACAAATGGAGGCTATGCGCTGCGCCAATACGATCGCTGGCAACGATTGATTTTGCAACCTGATGGGCTCTATGCCCTTAGGGATCCAAGATCTGCTCTACGCATTCGTCTAAATATAGGTACAATTCAGGATACGGATACCCTCAAAGTGCGCCTGCAAAGACAAAGGGGCGGCAAATCACTGGGAGAAATAGCAGAAGCATTCGCTGCAACCCTCACTCGTGGTGATACATTTTTGATTGGTGGCCAAGTTGTTCGTTTTGAAAGCCTGCGCGACATGACGGTTGAGGTAAGCAGGCGTCCAGACAAACAGCCAAAAATTGCGACTTTCATGGGGACGAAATTTGCTACATCAACACTTCTGTGCGATCGCATTTTGGAGCGGTTTTATAAGAAAAATTGGACTGGGCTTCCGACTGAAACAGTTAAGTGGCTGGAACGTCAAAGTTCAGTTTCAAAGCTTCCCATGCCGGGCTCTTTGCTTTTGGAAACATTTCCGCGTAAAAATCGACACCACTTATGTATTTATGGCTTCGTTGGACGTAATGCACAGCAAACACTAGGTTTGTTGATTACAAAGCAGCTTGAGAAGCGCAATCTTGGTCCTTTGGGGTTTGTTGCAACAGACTACGCCACGCTTATTTGGGGTCTCGATCCCATTGATGATCCAAAATCCCTGTTTGCGCTAGATGATCTGGAGCATGGACTCGAACATTGGCTTTTAGAAAATGCATTTATGAAGCGCAGCTTCAAGGCTGTGGCAACCATATCAGGTCTAATCGAACGCAACATTTCAGGCAAGCGCAAAAGTGGTCGACAGGCTACATTCTCATCTGATATAATTTACGACACGCTTCGGAAATACGATCCTGAACATTTGATGATGCGCGTGACAAAGACAGAAGCTATGACGGGACTGGTGGATTTTGCGCGGATCCGCAAAATGTTACTTCGGGTTGGAGCTAATATTGAGCATCAAAGCCTTCGACGTATCTCGCCTCTGTCTGCTCCCTTATTTCTTGAGGCTGGGCGTGTCCCTATTGAGGGGCAAGCAGTTGACAGGTTGATCGCGCAGGAAGCAGAAGCACTGATGAGCGAGGCTGGACTGACATTATGAGCTTGCTAATGAGGGTAAAATCTGACCTTTGACAATCATGGACGGTTACAAATTTACACTGTCGGGGGCGTCCTTGATTGCTCTTAAGTCTGGCGCATTGTTTTGGCCGGAAAAGCGTTTGTTATGTGTCTCTGATTTACATCTGGGCAAAGTAGACAGGACGATGCGTCGGGGCGGCCCCATGCTCCCTCCGTATGAGGTTCATGATACACTTATGCGTTTAGAAGCGGATATCATCTCATCGCAGGCAGGAATTATTGTTTGTTTGGGGGATAGTTTTGATGATTTGCAGGCTGGAAAAAGCCTGCGTGACGAAGAACTACGTTGGATTATGCGACTTCAGGCGGGAAGAAGCTGGATATGGATTGAAGGAAATCACGATCCTGGTCCCCTTGACATAGGAGGGAAACATTTACAGATTTTGCCTATTCCGCCCCTTAACTTTCGCCATATCCCATCGATCGATGAAAGTGGTGAAATCGCAGGTCATTTTCACCCAAAGGCTCAATTAAGTCTAAAGGGAAAGTTTATCTCAAAGCCTTGCTTTTTGCTCGATACCGATCGATTGATCCTACCTGCATATGGGACATACACAGGAGGCTTGAAAACGCAGTCTTACGAATTGTCATCGCTTATGCGGTCAGAGGCTTTAGCTATTCTGATTGGCAAACACCTCAATGCGATCCCTATGCCTAGAATTTAGAGAGTCTAAAAATGCTGACTTAGGCCTATCTCTGTATTTAAGGTCCCAATGCTTCGTTGATTATTTATCCGACAACTCCGCCTTTTGAGTTCAATTTCCCTACTGCTCGACTTTGCGAAATTTATAAACAAACTGTTTTTTGAATGTTAAAACGAGCCCAAAATATGATTTTTGGGCCACCTTTTTAACATGGGAAGTTAAACTGCGGAAATATGTTATTTTATAGTTTATTTCTGCCGAATATATTTATTTTCAACTTTTAGGCTGTTAATCCATCAGGCTCTTGAAGATTATTTGCGCGGCAGCATGCTGTCACAGTATTGGCCAATAGGCAGGCTATAGTCATTGGGCCGACACCGCCGGGAACGGGGGTAATGGCACCTGATACTTCACAACAACTTGCAAAGTCTGTATCGCCGATCAGGCGTGTCCCACCTTCGGGTTTGTCGATACGGTTGATGCCTACATCAATGATCGTGGCACCAGGTTTTATCCAATCACCAATGATCATTCGCGGACGACCCACTGCGGCGATTACAATATCTGCACGGCGAATGACATCTGGTAGATTTTTTGTTCGACTATGTGCAATTGTAACTGTACAGTTGTCTCCAACCAGAAGCTGAGCCATAGGTTTGCCAACGATATTAGAGCGACCTATCACCACAGCATCCAACCCAGACAGTGACCCGTAATGATCGCGTAGCAGCATTAAACATCCCAGTGGTGTGCACGGAACCATAGATTTTTGGCCCGTTCCGAGCAGTCCAACATTTGAGATATGGAAACCGTCGACATCTTTGGTCGGATCGATTGAATTGATTACTAAGTCTTCGTTGAGATGCTTTGGTAAGGGCAGTTGCACCAAGATGCCATGAATAGTAACGTCGTTATTAAGCAGCTTAATCAAAGCAAGTAGGTCACTTTCAGATGTCTCGGCCTTAAGCTTGTGCTCAACGCTCTTCATCCCGACTTCGACCGTTTGCTTGCCCTTGGAACGTACATAGACTTGACTGGCAGGATCTTCTCCAACCAAAACAACTGCAAGACCAGGAACAATATTATGCTCCGACTTCAGTCTGGCGACATGTCCACCCACTTTTTCGCGCACTGATGCTGCAAACATTTTACCGTCAATGATTTGGGCTACCATTCCATTTTTCCTCATTTATTTTATTCTAATGCTGCATTTATTTCTCAAAGCTTAAGTCCCGATTCTTCATTCAGTTTTATAGGTTTTTGGCGTTTTGTCGGCTATCATTTTATTTACAATTTCCACCGCTTTTTGTTAAATTATTGATAAATAGTCTGAAGACGAGTGTTATTTCCTACTTATAGAGACAAGGCGTTTCCTGATTATAGGCATCTATTTTAAATTGTTGCTGGCCCTTCTAAGCACTGTGATAGAATTAGGATCGAAACGTGTTTACTTGTTTGTAAGCAAGGTTTGATCAACCTGGCAGTTACCTTTCCAGAAGTTTTTACGAATTGGGAACCAATCCTTGTAACAAGGACCCGATTGGCTATATTTGTGTAAAACCCACGCGCAAAATACGTCACTGGTCTAAATAGCAAACATGAAAGTACTGGTGATTTTGCTGGGTTCAAAACAAACCCTCGATTTGCCCAAGATCGTTGAGCATGATATTTTCAGAAGCCGGGACCGAGGGTAGCCCGGGCATCGTCATGATCTCTCCACAGATCACAACTACAAACCCAGCGCCGGCGCTTAGACGGACTTCGCGTACTGGCACTGAATGACCCAGTGGTGCACCGCGACGGTTGGGATCTGTTGTAAAACTATATTGGGTTTTGGCCATGCAAACTGGTAAGTGGCCGTATCCTGCGTCTTCCCATTCTTTCAATTGATTGCGAATTTTTTCATCTGCAAGAACTTCATCAGCTCGGTAAATGCGTTTCGCAACAGTCTCAATTTTTTCAAATAGTGACAGATCGTCGCTGTAAAGTGGAGCAAAGTTTGCCATCCCCGCGTCGGCGATTTCAGCAATCCGTGTGGCTAACTCCACTGTGCCCTCCGAGCCTTTTTCCCAGTGCTGGCACAAGATAGCTTCTGAACCTTGAGCCGCTACATAGTCTTTAATGGCCTGAATTTCGGCGTCGCTATCCGTTATAAAATGGTTGATGGCAACGACAACAGGCACACCAAAACTTTTGATATTATCAATGTGGCGGCCCAGGTTTGGACAGCCAGCAGAAACTGCTTCAACTTTTTCTGTCCCTAGGTCTTTTTTGGCTACACCACCGTTCATTTTCATAGCGCGCACTGTTGCTACGATAACAACGGCTGAAGGAGCTAGGTTGGCCTTACGGCATTTAATATTCATAAACTTTTCAGCACCCAGATCAGCACCAAAGCCTGCCTCTGTCACCACATAATCAGCAATCTTGAGCGCAGTTGTCGTTGCCATGACAGAGTTACAGCCATGGGCAATGTTTGCAAATGGCCCACCGTGAACAAAGGCCGGATTGTGTTCCAGCGTTTGTACGATGTTTGGCTGCATCGCATCTTTCAGTAGAACGGTCATCGCGCCGTCGGCTTTGATATCACGACAGTAGACAGGTGATTTGTCGCGGCGGGTTGCTACGATTATGTCGCCGAGTCGCTTTTGTAGGTCGCCCAGCGAGGTGGCAAGGCATAAAATGGCCATAACTTCAGAGGCAACAGTAATATCAAATCCTGTTTGACGGGGGTATCCATTAGGTACGCCGCCAAGGCTTGTGACGATATCGCGTAAAGCCCGGTCATTCATATCCATTACGCGACGCCAAGTGACGCGGCGCTGGTCAATCTCCAGCGTGTTTCCCCAATAAATATGGTTATCAATCATGGCTGACAAAAGGTTGTGCGCTGAAGTGATCGCGTGGAAGTCGCCAGTAAAGTGAAGGTTCATTGCTTCCATAGGGACAACTTGGGCATAGCCTCCACCAGCAGCGCCACCTTTCATGCCAAAACAAGGGCCTAACGATGCTTCGCGGATACAAATAGCAACTTTTTTCCCAATCTTGTTGAGACCATCTCCAAGTCCAACGGTCGTGGTTGTTTTGCCTTCACCTGCTGGTGTGGGGTTGATCGCTGTCACGAGAATAAGTTTACCATTTTTGTTGTCTTGAACAGAGTTTATAAATTCTTGGCTAATTTTGGCTTTGTCGTGGCCATAGGGCAAAAGATGTTCTGTGGGAATATCCAGTTTAGCACCGATTTCCTGAATTGGCTTTTTGTTGGCTTGTCTGGCGATTTCGATATCTGATTTATAACTCATAATATTGTTCCCTGTAGCCTAAGCTGGTGTGCATTGAGTCCGCGTATAATACGTTAATGTATTATGGTGGTCAGTGATTACGACATTTTTATCATCGCTTGCGGCGTAAACAAATATACTAGTTCCTCATGGAAAAGCTCTAGGCGTTATTTATGACCAGAGTGTTTTTTGAGCGTCTTCTGATAAGTGAGCTTTAAATTGTATGCCACCTTGGTCATTATTGGTTACTTCTCTCAAAATTTACCCAATTTTTGGAATATCTAGAGAGCCGTCGCTAGCCCAAAGTTTTGAACGTAGTAATGATTTTGGACAGTGCACATATACTTCATTATCTGTTGTGACGCGAGCTCTTCCATTTATCCGAACGACATCTTCACGCAGCCCACCATTAACATTAATGAAATACGGCCGTTTTCGAGGATATTGCGAACGCGATCCAAGCGATCATTGCCGCGCCAATCCCGCATTAATAGTGTTTTTTGTCTTTAATCCGGACTACTGGACCATTATCCCCACGAGGGCTTACATCGGTCCCATCCCTGCCAACAGTTGACAAAACGCAGAATTATGATTCTGAAATCCACTTAGTATGGCGGGGTGTTAAATAATCTGAGCCATTACGCCTGGCCCCCTCGCTAACTGATCCATACAGCGCTTCGAGCTCATCTAGCGTTTGAATGAATTCCAATAAACCCTGCCTCCTTCATCAATTTATTTGAGCCAGTTTCTATGCTGCGTTCCAAAACGCTCATAAATTCTTCTTTATTCAGTCCTTGTCCTATCTTTGGAAGGAATTCCACGACAGCAACGCCCGGCTTGCGATAAATTCCGTATCGGGGCCAGAATAGGCCTACATTTGTTGCTGCCGGAACGCAGACCTGAGCCGTTTCCAGATAGAGAAGGCCCGCCCCAATCTTATATGGTTTGTGATCACCGGGGACTACGCGAGTGCCTTGGGGGTAGATAATCAATTGGCCTGCTGGGGAGGTTCCAAGTTGTACTCCACTCAGCATTTTGCGGATTGCTTCAGATCGCTTACCACGGTTCACTGGTACGCAACCTATACGCAGCGCATACTGGCCAAGAACCGGGGCCCAGACTAGCGAAGATTTCATTATGAATTTTGGTTTTCGGACAACGCTGACAATCATAATAATATCTAGAAAGCTTTGGTGTTTTCCAGCAATCAAGAGCTGACCTGATGGAATTTCGCCCCTCACTTCGGATTTCAATCCGATCATCCAACTGGCAGTCCAGCGCACCCATTTGCAGTACATCCTAACGCCACAATAGGCACCTTCACGATGTACCATGGCCCATGGGAAATAAAAAAAGCCCATTATCACCATGACCAAATACATCTGCACAGTAAAGATGAACGACCACAGCCATTGAATTCCATAGGCCATCAGCTTAGACCTCTTAGGACACGACTGGCCGATCTTTGCGTCGCGATAAAGGCAACTATTCCCATCAAAGGAGGAACGAGGAGGAGCCATAGCCATTCAGCGCCTTGAAAACCCAGACCTGTAAAAATTGAGAGGTGAACCTTCTGGCTGGGAAAAAAATATACACTGGCCGCTCCAAAAGCACTGCCCAAGCTTGCTCCAGTAAAGGTGCGAAATGTGAACCGTCGGACGAAGGCTGCCGCTATATAATTGTCTTGGGCACCTATGAGTCGAAGCACCGAAATGACTTGGGAGTTCGCGGACATTGCTGCTCGTGCGGCAAGAGTAATCATCGCGGCACTTGTGGCTGCCATTAAAACAATACTAAACAGCCCCAAAACCCAAAGCCTCTGAGCAGCAGTTACCAAGGGTCTGCGCCATTTTGTATGATCGTCAAGAATTGCACCGGGAACATCTGCAATAAGGCGAAGCCGCAAGCTTTGCCCATCATATCCAGAGCTGTTTTCGTCAATATTGATCAATCGTGGCATTGGCAGGTTTTCAATTGGTACGTCTGGTCCAAACCAAGGTTCGAGCAAAGTACGCTGCTCTTCAAGGCTGATGACCTGTGCTGACTTAATGCCCGGTGTGGAATTGAGAATCGCTATTGCCAAATTAAGCTGCCGTTCCATCTGAGGGGCAGGTGCAGAAATCCGCAAAGTTGAACTGCGTGCAAGCGCTGCGCTCCAGTGGTCGGACAGTCTAGAGGCAGCAATAGACAGCGCGATCGCGAAAACGGCCATAAAAGCCATAGCGGCAGAGGTGAAAGTTGTTAGGCTCGCAGTGTACCCAGTTGGTGGTACCACCCGATCGCGCTGAAGGTCCCCAGAGATCAGACCCCCAATTTTTTTATAAAAAAATATCATAGGTTTGAACCAGCCAGTTGGATGCGTTTATTTGCGATTCTCAGAACACGAGCCTGAACTTGGGATTTAGCCAGTCGAATAAGACTGAGATCATGGCTGGCCAGTAATACAGTTTTTCCCATTTTGTTCAATTCAACCAACAACTGTAAAAGCCGCTGAGACATTTCCCAATCTATATTTCCGGTTGGTTCGTCTGCTAGAATAATGTCAGGTGACATAATCACCGCCCTTGCTAAAGCAGCCCTCTGCCGCTCTCCGCCTGATAATTCCGGCGGCAGAGCGTCTGCCCGGCCTTTCAATCCGACCCATGAGAGGAGCTCTTTTAGGTTCATATTGTCCGAAAGTCGATCTTGTCCTGAAACTGCCAACGGTAACGTAATGTTGTCTGTCACACTCATATGATCAAGAAACTGACAATCTTGATGGATTACACCAATCTTTCGTCTAGCAAGAGCAATTTCATCGCGGCTCATTTGCCTTACATCATAATCAAACAACCGGATACCACCGGAATTTGGAATCAGGGCGCCGTAGCACATTTTCAAGAATGTTGTTTTGCCCGAGCCCGAGGGCCCTGTAATAAAGTAAAATGCTCCTGAGGATACTGACAAAGATACATCTGACAAAAGTTCTCCACCTGTATAAGAATAGGAAGCATTTTCAAACTCGATCACTGACGTACCCGCTTATCTGACAAATCTATCCATTTGTGCCTGAGCAAGTCGGCTGTTGCAATCGTAGATATCATCTAATTTAATTTACCTTTCTTGTTTAAATAAATGTCGTTGCATACTAACAATAGTCCAAGATAGAAAAATAATATAGTTGGTAGTCCAATGCGACTTAATTGCCCAAAGTGCGAGGCGCGGTACGATGTACCTGGAAAAAATGTACCAACCAGTGGGCGCGAAGTTCAGTGCTCGGCCTGTGGTCATACTTGGTTTCAAACTCATCCTAGCCTGAGTAACCTACATGCGTCAGTTAAAGATCTAGTTCTAGAGACAGAAACGATGCCCCAAGAATCCAAAGTAGCTCTTGCAAAGTCTGAGCCTGGGGCTGAGATTAGTGGGAGGCTGGATGGTACGAGCAGCACTCCTTTAAGCCGTCTGCACCCAACAGTTGCGGAAGTTCTAAAAGAAGAGGCGCGACGAGAGGTCGCTGTAAGAGCAGCTGAAAACCTCGAGAAACGTACTGAGTTAGGCAAAGACAAAGCTTTACTGCAAACAGCGCCACGTTTTGAAAACGCAAAATCTGAAAGTAACGCTAATCCCTCCATCTTTTTTGGCTCAGAACTTGCAAAATCAGGAGGGCTGCATTCACAGGTCACCCAAGTGGAAAGGGCTTCCAGAGACGATCTTCTTCCAGATTTAGAGGAGATAAATTCTCCGGCAAATCCTGGAGAAAGCAAGAAGCGAAAATTTGCAGATAAAAGTGGGCAGCTAAAGCGATTTAGCCACAATAGAATGAAAAGACTGGGTCTTGTCACTGGAATTGTGATTGTAATTTGTTTCCTCTTAATTTATCAATTTTCGATAGTTATTAGTCAGGCAATTCCGCAATCTGAACAGATTTTGGAAACTTATGTTCAGTTCGTAGATAGACTTCGCATAATATCTGACCAATCGATTGCGCGGGCGATTGCTTGGCTTGAAATTCAAGCAGAAACTATCCGCGGTCCAAAAGATTAAGCTCAGACGCTTCTTACGAGAGCGTCTGAAATAGCTTTGAGGCTGCAGTCATTTTGGTATTTTTGCGCAAGAATTTTACCATGCACCGATTTTGGTTTATTTTAAGCAACTGAGTTCAGAGCCTCATGCGTGGCATGATCTTTAGGTAGATGACACATTAGAACCTGCTCAATTGTACGAACGACCTTAAAGTCAAGAAGCGAGAAAAGCTCTTCGGTTAGATGTTGATGGATGATAGTCAAAACTAATCCAGCTTCTAAACGTTCAATTTCGCCCGTCTCCAAGAGGGTTTTGAAAGCCTCATTCACATAGTTTGAAAATACAAATTTTTTGGCGATCGTGGCATGATCGCTTTTCTTGCACGTCTCATCGATTCTGGCCAGCAAGAGGACTGCATCTGCCAAAAGTTTACGCGCGGTTTTGATATCTCTGGATCCTGCCGCATTCACCATTACCATGTTTCTAATCCTGAATTGTTGTTACTAAAAGCCTTTTGCAACAACTGTGCCAAAAAAGGGAGCACGATCCAGTGAAGACCTGATTAAATAATTTTTATCTGTGAATCAGGTGCAGTATTTGGACAATTATATCTTAACTATTTACGGTAATCAGAACGATCTGTGTACTTAACATGAATTTTAAAACATTAATTCTGGATTGCCGATCCCGTTGCCTAGCATAAGAAACAAAAACGCTATTTATTATTTTCTTCAATCTACCTTAAAAAGAGGACGACTTTGAATTTTTATTTTTGGCTTGTATCAACTGTTAAAAATCTCAAATTGTAAATAATGTTGAAGCAAAGGCTTTAATAGACTTCAGCTCTTATCATTTCGGTTGAAAGCTAGATCTATTTTTTATCTTTAGGTCTGTTTGTCCCTTTTTCTGCCTCCTTGTCGGAGTTTACTGCAATGGCCATCTGTTATGTCCTCTTGGGATCATTAGTCATGTTTCCAACGAGCCTATAACTTTGGCGTATCTTTTTGATTGCTTTAACTAAGATAAGCTTTGATCTGGAATTGTAGACCTTTAAGAAAATTAGCCAGCGTCTTTGGGTTGGCAGTGTTTGCACCCATCTCGCGGCCGGTATAAAAGAACTCACAGAACGAAATGCGTTTTTCTTCTTTGAAGGGTTAAGAGGATGTCAGATAATAACTCAAATAAGATGTGGGGAGGTCGATTTGCCGATGGCCCAGATACAATTATGCAAGCCATCAACGCGTCAATTGGGTTTGATCAACGTTTGGCCAAACAAGATATCGAAGTGTCATTGGCCCATGTTGCGATGCTTGGAGCTCAAAGTATTATTTCGCCAAGTGACGCCAACGCAATAAAAGATGGGCTTGGCTCGATTCTTTCTGAGATTGAAGCCGGAAAATTTGAATTTTCTGAGGCGCTTGAAGATATTCATATGAACATCGAAGCACGTTTGAAAGATATTATAGGCGATCCTGCTGGACGCTTGCACACTGCGCGGTCGCGCAATGATCAGGTTGCGACTGATTTTCGGCTATGGGTTCGTGATCAACTTGACGCGGCTCAATTGGCGGTAAAGGTCTTGATTGAAGCTCTTTTATCACAGGCTGAGGCCGGTGCAGATTGGGTTATGCCTGGATTTACGCATTTGCAAAGCGCCCAGCCCGTAACCTGGGGCCATCATATGATGGCTTATGTTGAGATGTTTGGGCGTGATCTTGATCGTCTTGGCGATGCGCGACAACGGATGAACCAATCCCCTCTCGGTGCCGCTGCCCTCGCAGGCACATCCTTTCCAGTTGATCGCGCAATGACGGCAAAAGCTCTCGGCTTCGACGCACCGTGCGCAAATTCTTTGGATGCTGTTAGCGATCGTGATTTTGCTCTAGAGTTTTTAAGCGCCGCGTCAATATGCGCAATGCATTTGAGCCGTTTGTCCGAAGAACTTGTGATATGGTCCTCGGCTCAATTTAGATTTGTGAATATTTCTGATCGCTTTTCTACAGGCTCCTCAATTATGCCGCAAAAAAAGAACCCAGACGCTGCAGAACTGATAAGGGCAAAAATTGGCAGGATATTTGGCGCCAACGTTGGTTTAATGATCGTTATGAAGGGTCTGCCTTTGACGTATTCCAAAGATATGCAAGAAGATAAAGAGCAGGTTTTTGATGCAGCTGATAATCTTTTTCTTGCACTGGCCGCTATGAGCGGGATGGTGAGCGATATGCAGGCTATTCCAGAAAATTTGAAAGCGTCTGCTGGCTGTGGGTTTGCCACTGCGACTGATCTTGCCGA
The DNA here is from genome assembly GCA_913031285.1 of uncultured Alphaproteobacteria bacterium. Classification (GTDB taxonomy): domain Bacteria; phylum Pseudomonadota; class Alphaproteobacteria; order Rhodobacterales; family Rhodobacteraceae; genus LFER01. The sequence continues at coordinate 33,467 of CAJWEI010000015.1, forward strand.
CTGGCTTGTTCGTGAACAGAATATGGCATTTCGTGATGCACACCATGTCACAGGTGCTTTGGTCGCCTTGGCTGAAAAGAAATCATGTGATCTGCAGGATCTCTCCTTGGATGATATGAAAACTGTGCATCCTGATATTGATGAAAGTGTCTACTTGGTTCTAGGTGTGGAGAATTCTGTTGCATCGCGCCAGTCTTACGGTGGTACAGCACCGGCCCAAGTCAGATTGCAAATTGTCCGCTGGAAAGAAAAGCTAAAGTTATGAACTTTTTGAAAGTTACCATTGTTCTTTTGTCTACACTGTTCGTACTGGCATGCGGTATAGATGGTCCTCCCATTGCGCCGAGCGAACAAGTCGAGTGAGTTTGAAAATGCGTATCAAAATATGCACTAAGGAAAATATATGTCCCACTTGAAATTCGCAACCTCAGTTGGCCGCCTTGGAACAGAGTCAGCTTTTGTCATACTGTCCCGCGCTCAGGCACTCGTGGCACAGGGGCATGATATTATTAATCTTGGGATTGGTCAGCCTGACTTTCGCACTCCAGAACATATTGTGCAGGCAGGTGTTAAGGCACTGCAGGACGGCGAGCACGGCTATACGCCAGCAAATGGACTGCCAGCTTTGCGTGAAGCGGTCTCGCAAGACCTATTTAAACGCTACGGCGTCACAGTAAATGCGGAGCAGGTCGTTGTTGTGCCCGGTGGCAAGCCCACTATGTTTTTTGCTGTGTTAATGTTTGGAGAACCTGAGGTGGAGATTATGTATCCAGATCCTGGTTTCCCAATATATGAATCCGTGATCCGTTACAGTGGCGCAACACCGGTACCAATCAAGTTGCGAGAAGAGACGGGGTTTTCTTTCTCAGCAGACGAAATCTTAGGCAAAATTACACCCAAAACACGCCTTATCATTGTTAACAGTCCGAGTAATCCAACGGGTGGCGTGGTTGAAAAATCAGAGCTCGATAAGCTTGCCGCTGGCCTAGCTGCACATCCACAGATAGTAATTCTATCGGATGAGATTTACAGTCAAATGCTATATGAAGGACGCGAGCATGTCAGCTTGCTGAATTATCCTCGGATCCGCGACCAAGTGATCATGCTGGATGGATGGTCGAAAACTTACGCGATGACAGGGTGGCGGATTGGCTATGCTGTTTGGCCTCGCAGCATGGTGGAAACTGTCACACGACTTTGTATTAATGATCATTCCTGTGTAAATGCATCTGCCCAATATGCAGCAATGGCAGCTTTGCAGGGGCCAAAAGATGAAGTGCTTCATATGGTGGAACAGTTTGACGCGCGTCGAAAAATTATAGTGCAGGCATTGAATGATTTGCCAAACGTTAGCTGCGCTAATGCTGCAGGGGCATTTTATGCTTTTCCTAATATTTCTCAAACAGGCTTGACCGCAAAACAAGCACAAGACTTATTTCTTGAAAAGGCAGGTGTTGCGACGATTGCTGGTACGAGCTTTGGTGATAACGGAGAAGGCTTCGTGCGCTTTTCCTATGCTAATAGCACTGTCAATATATTAAAGGCTATAGATCGTATAAGGCCGTTGCTGTCTTAAAATACCTCTTTTTTGCAACCTCTAAATTATGATAATGATGCTCGAAAATTGCGCTTGGACCAGAGATTATGCGCCTAAGGGTTTTCTTTGTTTGACCCGTACGCTAGTTCCGTAATTACCAATAATTAACAGTTTGAGGACAAGATGGATCATTTTATTTATCGTAAAGGCGTGTTGCATGCTGAAGGTGTCTCGATTGCTAAAATTGCGGCTCAGGTTGGAACGCCCTTTTATGTCTATTCTACAGCGACTCTCGAACGGCATTTTCGTTTGTTTGACGAAGCTTTGGGTGGCTTAGATCATTTAGTTTGCTATGCTATGAAGGCAGCGTCTAATCAGGCCATTATCAAAACGCTTGCGGCTCTTGGTGCTGGAATGGATGTTGTGTCGGGTGGAGAATACATACGCGCCATCACTGCCGGTGTGCCGCCTGAACGGATTGTATTCTCAGGTGTTGGTAAAACACGTGCAGAGATGGAAATGATTGTTTCTGGTGGGGTGCGTCAGGTAAATGTTGAAAGTGAACCAGAGATGGAACTGTTAAATACAGTCGCCCTAAAATTTGGTGTTCAAGTCCCAATAACAGTTCGCATAAATCCGGATGTTGATGCCAAAACACATGCTAAAATTGCAACAGGCAGATCTGAGAACAAGTTTGGAATTCCAATTTCGCGTGCAAAAGAAGTCTATGGGCTTGCAGCCTCGCTGAATGGGCTAAAAGTTGTCGGTATAGATGTCCACATAGGAAGCCAGCTTACTGATCTGGAGCCCTTCGCTCAGGCCTATCGAAAAATAGCGGATTTGACGCATATTTTACGTCAGGATGGCCATGAAATAAATCGGCTCGATTTGGGTGGTGGTCTTGGCATTCCTTACAGTCGCAGCAATGAAACCCTACCGCTTCCTAAAGACTATGGCGACTTGATTAAACGCGAAGTCGGTCATCTGGGTTGTGAGGTCGAGATTGAGCCCGGAAGACTGATTGTCGGTAATGCTGGCTTGCTTGTCTCATCGGTTATTTATATCAAAGAGGGCGAGGGGCAAAAGTTTCTGATCGTTGATGCGGCGATGAATGATTTGATCCGGCCTGCAATGTACGAAGCGCATCATGAAATCGTGCCTGTGAACGAACCGCCTGTTGGACAAGAGCCACACACGTACGATGTTGTTGGCCCAGTTTGTGAAAGTGGAGACACCTTCGCCAAGCAAAGAGACTTAGCTGAATTGTATGATGGCGATCTTGTCGCGTTTCGATCCGCTGGTGCATATGGTGCAGTCATGGCGAGTGAGTATAATTCTCGTCCTCTTATTCCGGAAGTTTTGGTAAAAGAAGATGAATTTGCGGTAATCCGCCCAAGACCAACCCTTGAAGAAATGATAAATCGCGATAATCTCCCCGTATGGTTATAACAACTGTGTTTAATTTGAGGGTTCATATAACAATTGTCTGAGAGAAGTTTTTCAGTCTTACGTTTAAAGTCGACTATTTTGCTGACGTATTTTGGTCTTCTATCTGAACAATGTTTTCGTGTATTTTGGCCGTCTTTTAGCCTGTCAATTAGCCTGTTGAGTTTGGCCTTTCTCGGTGTGCAAAATAATCTAAGCATAAATGGCCTATGGTTTTGTACGCTGGCCAGTCTTGCTATGATCGGCGGAAGTTTCTTCTGGGGCCTTTGGAAGTTTCAGATTCCAAATTGGTCGATTGCTAAGACGCGACTGGATCAAAGTTTTCCCGCGCGCCCGTTACAAGGATTGTCAGATAAGCCTCTTTTGGGACGATTAGACCCTGAATCGCAAGCTTTGTGGACGTTGCATCAGTGCCATCTTTTAGAGGAAGCAAGCAAAGTAAAAGCGCTCAAACCTGATTTTAACTTGATGCAAAGAGACCCTTTTGGCCTGAGATTCTCAGCCTTATTGGTTTTTTTTCTATCGGTTTTATGCGGTTCGATCTGGAACTTGAAAACAGTCATTGATCTGCAGGATCCTCAAACCTTGGCTGGGGCGGTGGGACCTCAATGGGAGGGATGGATTACACCGCCGGCATATACTGCTCTTCCGACGCTTTATTTGAATGATTTGCGTAAAAAGCCCGAATTGAGCTTATTGAAAGGCAGTAAGATTGAAGCGCGGGCGTATAGTGCCTTGGACAAATATATCATAAGTGAGACAGTATCGGCGCGTGGTGTAGATCTTACAACGACCTTGCAGCCAGAACATATATTTGAGGTCCAGCGGTCAGGTGAGCTTAAAATTTTAGGTCCTCAGGAGGCCAGTTGGGTCGTTCAAATTGCTCCTGATTTTCCTCCAGAGGTATCTTGGGACGGGACCTTTAAAACTGATTTCTATGGTGAAAGTGAATTCCTGTTCAGCGCTCGTGATGATTTTGGTGTCACCGGCGGCAACGTGCGGATTGAGCTTGATCTAAATAAAGTAGATCGCCGGTTTGGATTATTGCCTATGCCGCGCGTTCAAAATCCGATTCTGCTCGACCTTCCAATGCCATTAGTTGGGAGTGGGAAAGATTTTGACAGCAAAATGATTGAGGATTTTTCAGACTCGGTTTGGGCTAATTTGCCTGTAAAAATTTCGGTTGAGGTTCAAGATGCGCTCTCGCAAAGCACACAAATAGTGCCGGTATTTAGATTGTTGCCGGGGCGCAAGTTTTTTGATCCGCTTGCTTCCGCACTGATCGAACAGCGGCGAGATTTGCTATGGTCAGATGACAATGCCAAACGGGTGGCCAATATGCTTCGCGCCATAAGCCATAAGCCCAAAAAGGTATTTCGCAAAAAAACTGATTATTTGAGACTTAAATTTATCATTGAGCGGCTAGAGACAGGCATTGATGCTGGGCTTCTGGCGGAGCGGCGTTATGAGTTGGAAAAAGCACTCTGGGATCTTGCATTGTCTATCGAAGATGGAGACGTGGATACAGCACTAGAGCGGATACGCCGCGCCCAAGAGCGTTTGACGCAGGCTATGAAAAATAGCGCTTCCGACGAAGAAATTGCTGAGCTGATGCAAGAATTACGCGACGCCAATGAGGACTATTTGCGCCAGCTTGCTCGCGAAGCTGCAAAGAATACGGGGCAAATCGGGGATCAGCGGCAGGATGGCCAAAGCATGAACCTTTCTCAGAACGATCTTCAAGACATGATGGATCGCATTCAGGAGCTTATGGAACTAGGCAGAATGGCGGAAGCACAGCAGGCATTGGACGAGTTGCAAGAAATGATGGAAAATATGCGTGTTGCCCAAGGGCAGGGTGGTAAAGGGTCGCAGGGTGAGCAGTCGACTGGGGACTTAACTGAAACTCTGCGCGAACAGCAACGGCTTTCAGATGAGGCCTTTCAAAATCTTCAACGCCAGTTTAAACAGTCGCAAAATGATCAAGGACAATCCCAGCGAGGCAAGTCGCAGCAGGGACATTCACAACAAGGCCAATCTGGACAGCAACAAGCTGGAAATGAACAGCCTGATGAGGGAAATGGAGAAGGTGAGGGGCCTGCACAAAATCAAGGCGAGGGTGACTTGGCGTCTCGTCAGGGTGGACTGCAGCAGCAATTGCAAGATCAACAGAATGTGCTTCCCCAATTGGATGAGCCAGATGGGGTGGATACAAACCAATCTATAGACGATGCGCAGGATGCGATGCGGAGCGCACAAGAGGCATTGGAAGAAGGCGACATTGCTGGTGCGCTGGATAGTCAATCAAAGGCGATGGACAGTCTCCGAGAAGGTATTCGCAACTTGTCGAGATCCTTGTCTCAAAATAATCAGGGGCCAAGGCAAGAAGGTGGAATTGAAAGTGGACAGCGGGATCGTCAATCACAAGACCCTCTTGGTCGCTCTAGCGGTGCTGGTTCGTCAAGTGATACTCAGGGCGGAGTAATCGGTCAACGCGAGATGGCCAAAAGGGCAAAAGAGCTGTTGGAAGAGATTCGTCGCCGTGCAGGGGAAAGGGAGCGATCTGAAGATGAGCGCAACTATTTAAAGAATTTGCTGGAAAAATTCTAATTTTTGATTTCTTTTTTGAATTCTAGTGACTTATTCAAGCCCGGTTGTAAAGTTTTGGTCCCACGATCTTCGATGGCTGGGGACCAATTTTTAAATTAGTCTCATTAGCGACGTATACCCAACCGCTTGATAAGTTCCTGATAGCGGCTTTCTTCGATGCCCTTTACGTAATCCAAAAGCTTTCTGCGAAGTGCAACCATTTTCAGCAATCCGCGACGCGAGTGGTTATCTTTCTTATGGGTTTTAAAGTGCTCAGTAAGCGTATTGATACGCGAGGTCAAAATAGCAACTTGAACTTCTGGAGAGCCTGTATCGCCCTCCCTAGTTGCAAATTCGCTCATCACGCGAGCTTTTTCTTCTGCAGTTATCGACAACGGGATCTCCTTTTTGTAAGGGTTTATGGCATAAGCCGGGATGTCGTCCAGCAGAGCCCATGGAGTATGTACCAAACCAAACTGATCCGGATACGCTTCTATAGAATGATTCACTCTAGATGAAAAGTGTTTTTGAGCTTTTATGTCTAATGGTGCACGGCCAGTTTAATATCATCAAGCCTAAGTGGGGTGCTGAGATCGACATCCAGCATGGGCGCACCTTTCAAAGAGCTCTTCTGGGAGGCGCCGTTTAAGAAATCAAATGTCGGGAGCTCTTCCAATCCGTTTATCCGATCCACCATTCGACAGCTAACATTCTGTCGCAATCAGACATGCTGTTAAAAGGGTTGATTTCCTCGTTGCCTTGACGCGCATTATCACGTTTTCTACTCCTATATTCATTTATCTAAGCCTTGCTAAATAGCGCTTTTATGACATTTAGGAAATCAGTATCTAAATCGTATCTAAGAGGGTTGCAAATTGCGCCAACTCTTATTCTGTTTCTGTGTCCGCATCTTGGATTAAAAATACAACTTTCAACTTCAAATCACAAAAAGCCCTTCTAATATTAAAATATTTTTGCCGCACCTTGCCTAAGCGTAAAATTTTTGGGTAATTAGTAGGCCGTAATGGGCATCTAAAAAACTCGTTTATAAGGTGTTTCTAATTCTACGATTAGTTTATGTGCCCAATCACTCTAATTGAAAACAAGTTTGATTTGGGCCAGAATTTACAAGAATGTTAGTTTTAAAAAGTTGCAGCGGTGACAAAGGCTAGGGTATCTGTTAACCAATTTAGTAAATCAGTACAGATCAATCATCAGACAGAATTATAAAATTGCGTAAAATTGAAGTAATCGATTTATTTAATGCTGCTGCAACTCGCTCAGTTTTGGTATTCTTATCATCCATTCACATTTCCCATTTTTCAGGTTGCTGTAAATAGCTAATATAGAGTGGATGTTTGGGATGGCCTTCTTTGCTTAATCCAAGGTGGTAAATCTTCTTTTTTGTTTTTTCAAGGATAGATTTGACCCTTTTCCCACGCCTTAGGTGCTCCCCATGTGTCCCCCAAGCGGCTATGATAGTGTTGGCCCAATCACAGCCTTGCTGAATAGCTTGGTCATTATAAGGCCCGATCGGATCGCTTGCGGCTCGCATTTTTTTAGGGTCAGTGTCTCGCCATGCAAATATATTGGTGACGCGGAAAGCGCCAAACCCCAGCGCGCGTGCGCGTCTCTCACAGCGCTCCACGGTTGGGTCATTTTGTACTTCTGTCGCTGTGGACGGATTGAGCATAATGAAGTGCACCCTTTGTTTGTCTGTATCCCATATCCTTGTTAGACTGTACCGGTATGCTAAACAGTCAGAATATAACGCGTTTGAGTTTGTGCAGCCTTCTTGATGAAATTTTTCTATCATAGTCTATGTTTCGTAACATTCGTAATAAATGGCAAGTCGCAAATTACTTTAGGAAGTTTCAGCCTACTTGATCATCTGCATCATTTGAACGGAACTCTGCAAAGACCCGGTTGGGGTGAAGTTCTCCCGCACGGTAAACTCCAATAGCAACTGCTCGTCCCTCCAGCGCCGCCCAACAGATTTCACCGTATCCGGCATCTGAGGCGATCACCATGGCTGGATTTCCCTTACGTAGTTTGGCGGCATGCTCCGGGCGACAGTTCACACATTTTAGGTCATTAAGGCCGACCTCAAGCGGTAAAACTAACTGATCTAAGTCGGGTGTTTTGGCAAGCCGTTCTACTGTCTCGAGAATAATGGCTTGTTTCACTTCGAAGGGGCCTGACCAGATCCGGCGGAGGCTTTTGACGTGGCCATAGCATTCAAGAAGGTCCCCTAAATCGCGAGCAATTGATCGTACATAGCCACCTTTTCCACAGACCATTTCTAGTTCAATATGATTGGTGTCCGGTATATCCAAAAGCGCAAGGCTTTCTACATAAAGGGGTCGTGCTGCGAGAGTTAAATCTTCTCCTTGCCGAGCGAGTTTATAGGCCCGCTCTCCATCAATTTTTACAGCTGAAAACTGAGGTGGCACTTGCTGAATGTTGCCGACAAAACTCTGTAATGCATCTTTTATGACACTTTCTTCCGGTCTCACGTCACTTTGATTGATGATTTCACCTTTGGCATCATCTGTATTAGTGGATTGGCCCAAACGCACTTTGAACTCATATGCTTTCATAGCGTCGGTGACGTATGGGACAGTTTTGGTAGCTTCACCGAGCGCGACTGCTAGTACTCCCGTTGCATCGGGATCAAGAGTGCCGGCATGGCCGGCTTTTTGAGCGTTTAATGCCCATTTTACTTTGTTAACTGCAGCAGTTGACGTGATTCCGGCGGGTTTATCAATAATCAGCCACCCAGAAATATTACGTCCTGTACGTTTTCTGGCCATCGATACTCCTGAAGTTATGTTGCTGGTGCGCCTAAACCAGCGAAAAGCTTAGGTCAATTTAAAATCCAGAAACTGCTAATTGCTTTATTGCCCTCTGAAGTCAAAGTGATTCTGTATAATTAAATCAAATTTCTTGCGATGGGCATCGGTTTGAAGAGACACAGCTAGGGCTTTTTTCGTTATTATTATCAAATTGGCACCAAATTTCTTGTCTTTCGGCCTGACACTCCTTACTTAAAATCAACTCGGTAAGGAGAGATAAGATGTTAAAAGGGTTAGGAAACCTTGGCGATATGGCCAAAATGATGAAAACAGCACAAGATATGCAGGGCAAGATGGCCCAAATGCAGGACGAAATGCACACTATTATGGTCACTGGAGAGTCGGGGGCCGGTTTGGTGAAAGCAACTGCGACAGCCAAGGGTGAATTGACAGCATTAAATATCGATCAATCGATATTTTCTGGCGATGACAAAGAAGTTGTCGAAGATTTGATCTTGGCCGCGATCAAAGATGCTCAAGAAAAAGCATCTGAGCGCGCCCAAGAGGAAATGTCTAAATTGACCCAAGGACTTGGTTTGCCACCAGGTATGAACTTGCCATTCTAAGTCAGGAGTTCAGGGATAAGATTATCTGTCCTTGCATCGTACAAAATGAGTAGCATAACAGTTATTGATGCCTTAATCGATCAGATGGCAAAATTGCCAGGTCTTGGTCCACGGTCTGCGAGACGCGCAGTGCTCCACCTTGTACGCAAGCGGTCTTTGCAGCTTATTCCATTAGCTAATAAGATGCAGCAGGTTGCAGCGAGCGCTCGGGAATGCCTTAATTGTGGGAATATAGGAACATCCGACATTTGTGGCATTTGTGAAAATGAAAGTCGAGCCAACGGAGAGATGTGCGTGGTGGAAGATGTTGCCGACCTATGGGCCATGGAGCGCACGGCAGTCTTCAAGGGGCGTTATCACGTTCTCGGTGGGACGCTCTCGGCGCTGGATGCCATTGGCCCCAGCGATCTCGGAATTCCCAAGCTCATGGACCGTATAACGACAGAGAATATCAGCGAAGTGATCCTCGCTCTAAATGTTACTGTAGATGGTCAAACCACAGCGCATTATATTTCGGAGGAGGTTGGAAAGAGGGTCAAAATAACTTCACTGGCACGAGGCGTTCCGATAGGTGGAGAGCTTGATTATCTTGACGACGGTACAATTTCCGCTGCTCTGAAAGCGCGAAAATCATTTTAGATTAGATAGTTAATCAACCATGTATCTTACTTGTCTTGAAAATCAGGTTGATCTTTTCCGTCTGGAAGGTTGAAGAAGCTATCAGCATCTAGAAACTCTTTTTCGTCGATATTATTTTTCTTATCATCTTCACTAAGAGTAAACGATTCCAGACCTGCTATTCTCGTTGGAATCTTTGGTTCCGCGGGCATGTTCAACGATTGTGAAGTGCCTACGAGCTTACGGCGTTCATCATCCGTCATGACCACTGCACCACCAGCTTTTTTAGCACCAGCTTTTTGCACCGTGTGGTCAAGCTCTGATTGCTTACACAGGCCAAGAGCAACAGGATCGATAGGCTGGATGTTGGAGATATTCCAGTGTGTTCTTTCGCGGATGGCTTGAATGGTTGGCTTGGTTGTACCGACGAGTTTACCAATCTGTCCGTCAGTCAATTCGGGGTGAAATTTTACAAGCCAGAGAATGGCTGCGGGACGATCCTGTCTCTTTGAAAGCGGCGTATAACGAGGACCACGTCTTTTCTCTTCGCCAACCGCAGCTGCATTGAACTTCAGGGTCAGGGAATGCAAAGGGTTTCCTTCGGCTGCCTTGATATCCGATGCCTCGAGTTGGTTATTTGCAATAGGATCAAACCCCTTGACACCAGTTGCTACATCTCCATCAGCGATACCTTGGACTTCCAATTCATGCATGCCCACAAAATCAGCAATCTGCTTAAATGTCAGCGTGGTGTTGTCCACAAGCCAGACTGCAGTTGCTCTCGCCATAATCGGTTTAGCCATGTTTTTACCTCTTTCTTGCAAAGCCTTCCCCGCTACTTGGCGAGCAGGCCGCCTAAGACAGGCATTTAAGCGATGCGGGGGAATCCACTGTCGTATACTACCTCTGATTTGAAAAGGAAAGAGCGAAAGCCTGCTTTCGTTATTCTAAATGTTGACGTTCTCTTTGGGATAGCTTCCATACTGCAGTGCGAAGGACTCGATGGTTGGCGCATCGCTTAGTTGGCCACCCACTTAGCGCGCCGTCAAAAGAGGGCCTAATTCATCTACATAATGAGCTCAATAAGAGATCCGTGGGTAAATTTTATTTGGCTATATCCTTAAGTCCTAAAATTCTGGCCTAACAAACTTCAGTCCTAATCCCAGCCTCTCAAAACTTCAGGCAAACGGTGGAGATGGTCGATAGCTATTTTGTGGCGACGCAGGATTGCAACAGATTTCACGGATAAATTTTTTAAAACACTCTTTTTTTTTATACAGATTACTCTCAACGGTAGTATGTCGCAATAAGTGTCACTCAATTTTTGTGAAACGGTAGATTTAATTGTCAGTGAGAAGCCGTTTCGGAATATGGAGTAAAGACAAATGCATTTTTATCAGACCAATGTTACACTAACGAGATCTGAACGCTTGCCAATCGATTTCGGATCTAAGCGTTAGTTTGATCAAAATCGTTAAAAGTCTTTATCCGTAATCGGGTCTTTAGCAAGCTGAAGTGGTGCTGTTGGGCTATTCAATTTAAGCAATAAAGTTTATCCCAACCAAGCTCGACGTATCAGATTACCTCCGGCGATCAAAAGTACTAGTAGTGTAGTCGTGCCAAATGTCTTCTGATCAAAACAGCCTCTTACGCTTGTACCGACCCAAACGCCAAAAAGTGTGGGGATGATCAGGGCGGCAGAGAGGGGAGCAGTTTCCCACGAAAAGATTCCAGAAAGCATGTGGCCTAATAAAAGTAGTACTGCTCCTAGTCCATAAATGACGCCCTGAATACGTATTTGTTCGTTTTTTTCCGTATTTAGAGCCGTTAAGTAAGCAACAGTAGGCGGCCCCCAGACGCCTGAAATACCACCAATGAAGCCAGAAATAGCTGCGAAACATACTGTCGCAACCCTATTACTCCGGTTTATTTGGAATTTTGGCCCGAGTATTTGTAAAAGGGAAAAGGAAACTATTAGGCATCCCATCACACCCAGAAATAACTTTGAGGGTATAAACGGGGTGAGCAAAGCACCCAGCAGCAAAAAAAATGCACCGATGATCAAAAACATTTTGAACTGGCGAATTGAAGAGAGAGCGGATGAAATGCCCTGAGCATTGGCTTGTTGAATGTTGCTGAATAATGTTGGCAAGATCAGCGCCGCAAGTGCAGCATCTGCAGGCATTATCAGGGTCATTCCGGAAAGAAGAATCATCGGCATTGCAAAGCCAACTATTCCTTTAATAATTCCTGCTGTGAAGCCAACAATAAGATAAAAAATTACTGTTAATGGGTCGAAATTGTTTAAAAAAAAATCATATACACACACTAACACTCCGTTTATTGTTTCTATCACTCCCAGTAGTACTTTTCTTCTGAAAAGCAATGCGAAATTTTAAAACAATTTTGATACCGTTTTCGTATTTTTGTTGTGTTGCAGTTGCAAAGTGATTATGAAATTTTAAAAAATTAGGAAGTTTATTATGGCACATGATGGACAAAGCATGACGTCGTCGTCAACAGTGGTTCTCCCGGATCTGCTCGACGTTTCTTCTAAATCGCTTGTAAAACTTGAAGAGCTTTTTAGCGTTGGGCTTAAAACAGTCCGTGCTCAGGTGGAAACGAAAGGCCGAGTATCTGGAAAGTTGATAGAGGACAATCAAACCTCAGCCCATGGACTCGCGTGGCTTGCGACTTACTTAGAAGCTTTACGTCAAATGCAAAAATGGGCAGAGGCTTTGGACGCTGATGGAGCATTTGGCGAGACAGAAAAACTCATTCACCAGATAGCGTTTGGGGAATACCTTTGGCAGGTCAATGGTGGTATTCCAATGAGCCAAACCGAAATCTTAAGGCTACAGGATATCGGGATTTCGAAGAAAGCGCAGAAAGTCTTTAAAAGCAGAGACGTTGAATTGTTGATGCAACAGGGAAACACCCAAGCTGCCCGGATGCGTCTTGTAGAATTAATGCAAGAGAACAACGCAGATGTGACCGTAGGAGCATCTGGACTTGACGAAGAGCTGGAAATGATTCGAGACCAGTTCCGCCGTTACACAGTAGACCGCATCGAACCTGTGGCACATGAATGGCATTTAAAAGATGAGCTTATCCCAATGGAGGTCATCGAAGAATTGGCTGAATTGGGTGTATTCGGCTTGACCATTCCAGAGGAATTTGGCGGTTTGGGTATGTCCAAAGCATCAATGGCCGTGGTCTCCGAGGAGCTATCGCGTGGTTACATCGGCGTGGGGTCTCTTGGAACACGTTCAGAAATTGCAGCGGAATTAATCTTATGCGGCGGTACTGAAGAACAAAAATCGCAATGGTTACCCAAAATCTCTAGTGCTGAAATTTTGCCGACGGCTGTATTTACTGAGCCAAATACTGGCTCAGATTTAGGGGCATTGCGCACACGCGCCGTCAAAGATGGTGACGGTTATACCGTTACTGGTAATAAAACATGGATTACGCATGCATCGAGGACGCATGTTATGACACTTTTGGCCAGAACAGACTCCGATAGTCAAGATCACCGTGGGTTATCCATGTTCCTCGCAGAGAAAACTCCCGGATCAGACGAGCATCCTTTTCCAAACGAGGGTATGAGTGGCGGCGAGATCGAGGTTTTGGGTTATCGCGGTATGAAAGAATATGAGCTTGCATTTGACAACTTCAAAATCAAAGGCGCCAACCTTTTGGGTGGAGAAGAAGGCAAAGGCTTCAAACAGTTGATGCAAACCTTCGAGAGCGCTCGTATCCAGACTGCAGCTCGTGCTGTTGGTGTGGCCCAGTCTGCTTTGGATGTATCTATGCAATATGCTCAGGACAGAAAGCAATTTGGTAAGGCTTTGATTCACTTCCCGCGCGTAGTCAATAAGCTAGCGATGATGGCTGTGGAAATTATGATTGCTCGCCAACTTACATACTTCAGTGCTTACGAAAAAGATAATGAGCGGCGCTGCGATTTAGAAGCTGGCATGGCGAAGCTTTTAGGGGCGCGTGTGGCTTGGACGGCTGCGGATAACGGACTGCAAGTTCACGGTGGAAACGGCTTTGCTTTGGAATACAAAATAAGCCGGATCCTTTGTGACGCACGTATTTTGAACATCTTTGAAGGTGCTGCAGAGATTCAGGCTCAGGTTATAGCGCGTCGCCTGCTTGACTGATGGAATTATGATTGGCTGATTGGTCTTTTGATCAATCAGCCCTATTTACTGAAAAAACGGAGCATCGAGGCCCTTCCTCCACGGTTTTATATCGAGCAGTGGAGTACCGTCATACGCATCCGTAGCATCTATTTCTATAACGCCAGTAGCGTGATCGATGGCCGTTATCTCGACAGCTTGAATAGATATTGGATTGGGGCGAACCGGACTTCTCAATGCGAATGCGCCTCTCAATCCGTCGGTATGGCCCGGCGCTTGCAGAATGATATCTCTGCGGGCTTTATCAAACCATAACAGGATCCAGATTTTCATACCACTTTTGAGACCATTCAGTCCAATTCGGTATTCTGAGGCAATTTCTATTATGCCCTCGCCTTTTGTACTCTCACGCGCCTGAGAAAGATTTTTAGGACAATCGTTTGGACGCCAGTTAGACCGTAAAATACCAATAAAAGCGATGTGTGCATCATCTTTTTTTGCTGGATCATGAGCCAGTATGACTTCTCGGTCTCTTAACGTTTCATCTGGTGGCATAGGCGTTCTCGCGCTTAAAATAAGTGTGCATCTCGTAATTTTACAATTTCCATTACATTAACTTTCTAATGAAAGTCAAAAGGGCATTGAGGTTTGCTATCTTTGATACAATGTTACTGTTTTTATGTCTTCTCGCCTGCAAATTTCACAAACAGAGCGCCAAGCTTTCTTGCCATTTGGGACGTAGTCAGTCTAGTTGATAAACAGCACCTCACTTAACTCATCGGCTTATATTAGAATTTCAAGAGGCAAAATTTATAGGTGGGAGGCGAATAATAGGTATTTTGATGGCTTTGTGCCAAAAGAGGCTGGATTAGATATGTGCGTTCTTGGTAGGATATGAATGAATTGCTGGGAAAGCAAAACCCAAAATTTAAAGCCCTAACTGTCATGCAGAAAGAGCTTTTGTGGGCATCATGAAAAAGATGGCAACCTCTTACATAGAGGTCTTTTTGTTGAATCTTAAAGAAAATGGTGACTTTATTATGGTGCTTTAATAAGCTGCTGATATTAGCGTTCACAGGTAAGTTTCTGGTCGAAAGGTCTCTGGAATTTCGTCACGTTCCTCCAGTAAGAGGTTTGCCAAGAGCATTGCTAACCTTGGTGCCATCCCGAAGCCAATTTTAAAGCCCCCGTTGGCGATAAAAGCACCTGTGCGAACGGGATGGTATCCGATAATTGGTGTGCGGCTTTGAGTTCGGGGGCGAAGGGCTGCCCATCTTGTAATAATTTGTGCTGACGCAAGGTCTGGCATAATGCGGCTGGCTTTTGCAATGAGTATTTCTAGATGATCATCCACACTACGTTCTGTCTTGTAATCTCGTTCGGAGGTCGAGCCAACGGCCAAAGTGCCATCTGCATGTGGTACGAAATGCAGTGTATCCGCGAAAACTTGTGGCTGATGACGTCTGTCTAAGTCAAATAATGCAGCCTGTCCTTTTACGCCACGACCAAAAGTTTTGCCCAATTTCTCAGAAATATGAAAGAGATCATGGGTGCCGGTGGCCCAAAGTACTTTACCTTTATCCTCGGATTCTGGTATTATTTTTACACCTTTTGTAAGTAGAGCCGCCTCAAGCGCACGGCAGGCACAGATCGGATTGATCCGCGCAGTCAATGTGTCGATGATCCAATGTCCTGTTGGCGAGACCGGAGCCCATTCTGGCTCATATTTGGTTACACGCCACTCTGCGAGGCCGCGCCAGAGGTCTTTTGCCGTCTCAGTACGCATTAAGGCAAGCTCAAGAGAGGCAGCGTCCATGATGGGCTGAACTCGGCCCAATCGTGCATAACCTGATGAGGCTCCGCCAATGTTTTCGACTCTTTGCCAAAAGCTCTTTGCTGCTATCAGACTTTCAAACTGGAAAGCTTTTTTGGCGTTCCAATTCTCTGGAACGTGTGGCGCCAATGCGCCAACAATACCGCCACTTGCGCCGGCGCCGACCCCGTTTGGATCCACGACCTGAACCCGTGCGCCTCGCTCTGCACAGGCCCAAGCGATAGAAAGTCCAAATATTCCTGCTCCACGAATGGTTATTTCTGTCATTGCCCTACTCGGCTTCTTTAATTAGACACTTAATCCTGCTTTAAATTTTTCGCAAGGCACCCGTATGAACAGTACCTTTCCCGAACTTGTTTGGCGTTCAGATATGATGCCGATTTCGAAACGATTTGATGATCCGTATTTTTCAGTGGACAATGGTTTTGCGGAAACAAATTATGTCTTTTTAAAGGGCAACGGACTACCGGAACGTTTTAGGGAAGGATTTTCTATTGCGGAACTTGGCTTTGGAACTGGGCTTAATTTTTTGACTACAGTCTTTTCATGGAGAGAACGCAAATGCAGTGGGATCCTTCGATTTACAAGTTTCGAAGCCTTTGCTTTGCAGCCTGATGATATGATCCGAGCCTTACTGCCGTTTGAAGAGTTACAAGATATTGTAGATGAATTCGCGCCCCTTTGGTCAGACCTCTTGGAAAGCGGAAAAATTATTCTCCCTGATGTTGAACTTACCCTTATCCAAGGGGACGCCCGTAGACAAGTTCCCAACTGGACTGGTTTGGCCGATTGCTGGTATCTTGACGGGTTTTCTCCAGCAAAGAACCCCGAGCTGTGGGGGGCTGATATTCTGCAATCTGTCTTTGACCACACCCATCCCAAAGGCACTTTCGCAACTTATACTGCAGCCGCGATTGTACGTCAGAATTTACGGAGTGCAGGTTTTGAAGTTAGTCGCATTCCCGGGTTCGGGCGTAAGCGACATATGAGCCATGGACATAAGGGCGCATTAGATGCAAAATAATGCTCGTCTTGGCATCACTCTTATGATTGTGACAACTGTTGTGTTCGCGGTTCAGGACGGAATATCGCGTCATCTGGGATCGACCTATAATGTTCAAATGATTGTAATGCTGCGGTATTGGTTCTTTGCGCTGTTTGTACTATCAGTTGCGCAGCGTGTTTCTGGTGGTCTCCCTCAAGCGGCTAAAACTGCTCATTTAGGCCTCCAGATTTTGCGCGGTATTATACTTGCTGTTGAAATATGGGTCGCAGTACTAGCGTTTACCTTGTTGGGGTTGATTGAAAGCCATGCCATTTTTGCTTGTTATCCATTACTTATAGCGGCACTTTCTGGACCTGTCTTGGGTGAAAAAGTCGGATGGCGGCGCTGGAGTGCTATTGCAGTTGGTTTTATTGGACTATTTATAATTCTTCGCCCAGGGACTGGGATCTTCAGCACACTGGCGGTATTGCCTTTGTTATCGGCGATTTTGTTCGCGATATATGGTATTCTCAACCGTTATGTTGCACGCAAAGATAGGGCAGAAACTTCTTTTTTCTGGACAGGTGTTGTGGGAGCAATCGTATCTACGGGCATGGGTATTTGGTACTGGGAGCCGATGACTGGACCTGATTGGATTTGGATGGGCGTGCTATGCATCAGTGGTGCATTGGGGCATTGGTTGCTAATAAAGAGTTACGAAGTAGCCGAGGCCAGTGTTTTGCAGCCGTTTGCATATCTCCAATTGGTATTTGTGACTTTCATTGGGCTGACAGTTTTTGGTGAAGAGTTGAAGTTGAATGTGGCGCTGGGTACTTTGGTAGTTATTGGGGCTGGCCTTTTTACATTGTGGCGCGAGAAACTAAAAGCCCGAACCCTTTAAGGACTTTGAAAATGGTACTGGAAGCGGATCTTGCCCAAGCCTTGCACGATATATCGGTAAGCTTTCAGTTGTGCGCATCACATAGTTACGGGTCTCAGCAAATGGAATCATTTCAATCCAGTCAATAATGTCTACTTTAGAGCTGCGCGGATCGCCCAAAAGCTTAATCCAATTTTCGGCTCGGGTCGGACCAGCATTGTAAGCCACTGAGACGAGCACTGGGTTAGAGTTAAATCGCTTAGATAATTCTTGCAGATAAACTGTTCCGAGGCGGGCATTATATTTCCAGTCCGACAACATGCGGTTTTTGTCAAAACGCAGACCAATTTTCTCAGCCATTTCTTTGGCCGTACCAGGCATGACCTGCATGATACCAGCGGCGCCAACCGGGGAAACAACGCGCGGGTCAAATTCGCTTTCGCGGCGTGCGATAGCCAAAGAGAGCTGCGCTGGCACCGGATAATTTTCGTCGATCATAGGGTGTAAAGCAAAATAGGAGCGGGGAAAACTCATACCCTGGCTTGCTTTTCTTTTGCCGACCATGACAAGTACGTGGGGGCGTTTAAATTCCTCCAGAAAATGAGTCATCTGAAGGATTTGTTCGTCGGGAAGTGTTTCGACAAGATGGGTTATGAAACGCTCTCCCAATGCGTCTTGGCCAGATGCCAATAACAAAACCGCCGCTTTAAAAACGCTGCTTTTCAGAAATGGTGCGTTGCGCCATCCTGGTAGTATTTTTGGGGGATAAAAATCATATTTAAAAGGGGTTGAAATTTCTTCTGCGCTGAGCAGGCCGTAAAAACTTGTTTGATAAACAGCGCCTTCTTCAAAGGCTTTTCGGGCCTTTTCGCTTTGACCTTGATCTTGGTAAGCTCGAGCGAGCCAGTAATATGCCCGTCCAAGTGAAATTGGCGTATCCACGGCGAACATAAATCGTTCAAAGTGAGTCTGGGCCATCCTTGGTTTTTTCAAATGGCGCAATGCTATATATCCAGAAAGCCATTCAAGATCGGCATAAATATGGCCGCTATCCATGAAGTGGTTTGCTGCTAAATTGTAGGCTTTTTGGTAGGACTTATCTCGGACGAGATCCCGCGCAATGTTACGCCGATCATCTCCCCAAAATTCTGGACGACCTAGGGAAACCTTTGATTTACTCGCGACTAACATCATCTCAACAGCTGATTTTCTTTTTCTTTTACTTAAACGCCATTTGAACCGTGCATGAGACAGCAAGGCATTCGTTTTTTGTTTGGAAGAAAGCTGAGACAGGAGAGTATCTACGCCTGAGTCGCCCCGCATCAAAGCGATCCGCGCTTTTGCCAAAGCTTTGTCAGCTCGGTTTAACAAAGGGTAGAGTGCTTCTGCCTGTTTGTCCTTTTGCCTCCAAAGCAATTCATATAGGCGTGTTGGGGTCACGTCCTTTATTTCTTTACCGTATGAAGAAACATAGACATCCTGAACCAATTTGGTCATTTCATAGGACGCCCATGCGTGTCGAATGACATCGTGGGCCAATTCATGTTTTTCGGCCGCCCTTAACGCTGTAGCATATGCCAGCCCACCCTGCGCGGTTTGGGGTGGGTTTTCAGCAAAGAAGGGTCCAATAATGTCAAGGGGGGCGGCTAGAAAAGAACCCTCGGAGCGTTTTTTAAGGTATGGCAATCCGGGCCAATCTGGATTTCGTGCCAGAAAGTCAATTGCGCCTTTGGCAGTACCTGCCTTTGCACGATGTAAATGCCATTCGATAATATCGCGAGCTACAGCACCATCTTTTTGTGCTAAATAAACAGCCCGTTGCCAGTCTTGTTTTTCTATTGCCAAAAAAGCTTTGGCAAGGGGGCGCGGGACCTCCTGAGCGGAAGCCACTGTCGCAATTAGCAAAAAAATACTGAAAATCCTGATTAACATGACTTGTAATTTCTTGTCTGAAACCGATACATACGCTTTAGTGTAGCGTGTCAGTTTGTTTGCGCCAGATGTATAGCACGCTTGAGCAATATTTTGCTGTCAGTTAAACGGATAGCCGAGCCGGTCGAAAGGAGCGTTTCATGCTAAAAGGATCAATGCCAGCTTTGGTCACGCCGTTCTATAACGGTAAAGTCGATATTGAAACGCTCAAGAAGCTTGTAGAGTGGCATATTTCACAAGGAAGCCATGGACTTGTGCCGGTTGGTACGACTGGTGAAAGTCCAACACTTAGTCATGAAGAACACGAAATGGTTGTCAGTCAGGTGGTGAGAACTGCGGCTGGTCGTATTCCAGTTGTTGCAGGAGCTGGGTCAAACAACACGGCTGAAGCATTACGTTTTATGAAGCATGCGAAGTCTGTTGGTGCGGACGCGGCTCTTGTGGTGACACCGTATTACAACAAGCCAACGCAGGACGGACTATACGCCCATTTTAAAATGTTGCATGACGAATGTGATTTGCCAATCGTGATTTACAACATCCCCGGGCGTTCTGTTGTCGATATGACGCCACAAACAATGGGTGATTTGGCGAAATTGCCGGGCATTATCGCGGTTAAAGACGCTACGGGTGACCTGGCGCGGGTGTGTGATCAAAGAGCAGCGTGTGGAAAAGACTTTATACAAATCTCAGGAGAGGACGCCACGGCACATGGCTTTAATGCGCAGGGTGGGGTCGGATGTATTTCGGTCACGGGCAACGTCGCTCCGAAACTTTGCTCGGCTTTACAAAATGCCTGTCTAACCGGTGATTATGCATTGGCGCTTGAACTCCAGGATCAATTAATGCCTTTGCATAAGGCGATATTTACCGAGCCGGGTCTTGTTGGCGTAAAATTTGCCATGTCAGAACTGGGTCTTTGTAGCGATGAAGTACGTCTACCTTTGACGCCGCTATCGGATGGCACCAAAGAGTTGGTGCGTATGGCATTGCGACATGCTGGCCTTATAAATTAGCGTTTTTGCCAGATTGGATGCAGGAGAACGCTAACTGAACGGGCCTCAAGAAATGCTAAATTTAATTGACCACAAAGGTCCAGAAAATGGACCACCGCTTTTAATTGCACATGGCCTTTATGGCAGCGCACGAAACTGGGGCGTTATTTGCAAACGCCTTTCCAAAAGTAGACGGATCATAGCCGTAGATCATCGAAATCATGGAGCAAGCCCTTGGTTTGAGACCAATACTTACGAAGATTTGGCGGGGGATCTAGCAGAGGTTATCGACCACTTAGGTGGACTCTGTGATGTTCTTGGCCATTCAATGGGGGGGAAGGCCGCTATGGTGCTTTCCCATAGGTATCCCGATGTTGTAAACCGCCTATGCGTTGCTGATATTGCGCCGGTCTCATATTACCACGACCAGACCCAATTTATAAAAGCTATGAAGGCTGTAGATTTGTCTGTGGTAAAGACGCGCGCTGATGTGAAAGACCAACTTGCACGTTTTGTTGAAGATGAGGGATTACAGAACTTTTTAGCCCAATCTGTTGATGTTCAGGCACAGGCCTGGCGGCTTAATCTTGATGTCCTAAGTAGAGAAATGTCGAAAATTATTGGGTTTCCTGATCTAAAAACCCGTTTTGCGGGGGTAACTTTGTTTCTCTCTGGTGGGGAAAGTGATTACGTTAAAACGGAAATGCGCGCGCATATTCAACAACTTTTCCCTGCTGCAAAGTTTGCCAAAATCCCGCGAACTGGGCATTGGATACACGCCGAGCGCCCACGAGAATTTGAGGCAGCTTTGCGTGTGTTCTTTGGCTACGGTTAACAGGAAAAAGATATTTTAATCTTACTGCCGCTATTTTAGACTGAATTAATTTGGCGGCAAAGATGCGTTGAAGTTTGTTCATAAATTTGGGTGGATTAAAGATTTAAGTATTAAAAAAGAAATTTTGCACTTCGCACAATGCCTGAATGCCGCATCCAGTCGAACTTTCATCCCTTGACCAATACTGAAATTCAACTCATATCACTTGCTATGATAAATATGAACAAAATACGAAATTTTTCAATCGTAGCTCATATTGATCATGGCAAATCCACTCTGGCTGATCGCCTTATTCAGTCGACGGGCACGGTAAAAGACCGGGATATGAAAGAGCAACTGCTCGATGCCATGGATATTGAGCGCGAAAGAGGAATTACAATCAAGGCAAATACTGTTCGCATCGATTATAAGGCCGACGACGGAGAGGTTTATGTTCTCAACTTGATCGATACACCTGGTCATGTGGATTTTGCCTATGAGGTCAGCCGCTCGATGCGCGCAGTTGAGGGATCACTCCTTGTGGTTGATAGCACGCAAGGGGTTGAAGCTCAGACTTTAGCAAATGTTTACCAAGCGATTGAGGCTGACCATGAAATTGTTCCAGTCCTTAACAAGATTGATCTTCCGGCAAGTGAGTGTGATCGCGTGGCCGAGCAAATCGAAGATGTTATTGGCATCGATGCATCAAATGCAATTCGGGTTAGTGCAAAAACTGGCGTCGGAATTAACGAGACGCTGGAAGCGATTGTCAAGAGCCTTCCGGCGCCGAAGGGTGATCCTGATGGGCCACTTCAGGCGATGCTAGTAGACAGCTGGTATGATAGTTATTTGGGCGTTGTGGTCCTTGTTCGGATCATGCAGGGCGTCCTCAAAAAAGGCGATCGCGTAAGAATGATGTCTAATGGATCAGTCCACTTTGTCGATCGGATTGGTGTTTTCCGACCTGAAATGGAAGATATTGATAGGCTGGGACCAGGTGAAATAGGATTTATTACGGCGTCGATTAAGCAAGTACGCGATACGCGCGTTGGTGATACAATCACGCATGAGAAAAAAGGCAGTGATACGCCGCTTCCTGGGTTCAAACCTAGCCAACCGGTTGTTTTTTGCGGTCTCTTTCCTGTTGATAATTCGGAATTTGAGGATTTACGCGGCGCTATTGAAAAATTGTCGCTCAATGATGCTTCATTTAGTTCGGAAATGGAAACTTCTGCTGCGCTCGGCT
>CAJWEI010000016.1 GCA_913031285.1 uncultured Alphaproteobacteria bacterium
CTAGTTTTGATGCCGTTTTCTCACAGAATGCCTTGCCATGATGTTGTGCTTCTAAAATAGTATCATGTTCTGCATATATCACATGCATCTCTGTTTTTATATGACCTAATCTTGTCATTAATTCACCTTGAACGGGTTTAGAAGAAATCAAATCTTCGCACGTTTTTTGGAAATGCCTAGGTATGCGACCAAGCAATGCAGCACGTTTGATGCAGAAGTCAGTCAGTACAGGTTCTGATTCGAAAAGTTCCCCCAGAACCTTAAGTCGCTTCGTCAACACAAATGGCTGGGAAAGAACTTCAGCAACAAACTTTCTACCCACAGCAGCACTAAATGCTAAATCCCGAAACACTTCGGGTATTTGATCGACTACCATAGAAGCAGCTTGAGAAGCGAGACCTGCACAATCAATGCTTTTTCTCAT
This sequence comes from uncultured Alphaproteobacteria bacterium, assembly GCA_913031285.1. Lineage (GTDB taxonomy): Bacteria > Pseudomonadota > Alphaproteobacteria > Rhodobacterales > Rhodobacteraceae > LFER01. The sequence goes on from CAJWEI010000016.1 coordinate 425, forward strand.
TGATTAACGAGATCCTAATCTATCGATGCAAACAACACGATAATTTCTGGACAGCTCAGCTACCATATAATTGAAGTCGTGGAGATTGCCTCCAAAACCATGAATCAGTAAAATGGTGTCGCCTTCACCACTTTCATTCCAGTGGATATTTCCACCATTAACAGAAGTAAACTTTCCGTGCAGCGGTAGCATATCTTCTGTAAAAGCGCTTAAGGCTGCGTAGCCATAAAACATAACGCCAAGAATACTAAAATTAGTGGAAGTATAATTGAAACTATCCTGATAACAATGTGTCTCAATGCAGCCTATTTGGAAATATACACATTCTGAACACGGACGTTCAAAACCCTGTTAAAAAAGTTAATCACTTTGCCACTATCTTTACATTCAGAAATGCAAATAAGTCTATGCTCAAGAATCGGAAACTACTAACTACAATACCCACCACTAAAGAAATAAAAATACCGTGCCTAAGCTTGGCCAGTAGTATCTAAATTGGCTGGGAAAATATGAGCGAAATTAAATACAACTATTTGCTGTGCGCATTACAGTTGGGAGAGCTGGTCCAACAGAAAGTATTGCAAGTTAGGTTCACTGAGGCGGATCAATTATATGTGTAATTAGCCGCAATAATTACCACACTAAGCCATTAGGGTAGCTGCTTTATGTGGTAATTGGGACAATGGTGACCCCGATTGGATTCGAACCAATAACCTGCCCCTTAGGAGGGGGCTGCTCTATCCAGTTGAGCCACGGAGCCATGCAATTCTTAAGCCATCAATTTAAGAAAAAAGCAACTGGCTAGACGGATCAAATTTGTAATTACGATACTCATCCCAAAATTGATAAGACGTACAGTACCAAGATGATTTTCAACAATTAAGAAACTATATATTCTTTAAGATTAAAATCTTACATGTGTCAATATTGAGTTGAAATTCAATATTTAAGTACCAGTCAAACTTGAATAACAGGCAGAAATCTGAATACTAATGAAAGAGACTCACTTATGGAAAACTATGAATGACTCAAGTGCCGCGCCGCCCCTTGACTTTGAGAGACGTTTCAGAAGCATCCGGTGTGTCGGAGATGACAGTTAGCCGCGTTTTAAGGGCGCGTGGCGATGTCTCGCAAGCAACGCGTGAAAAAGTATTAGTTGCCGCCAAAGAGCTTGGATATGTCCCAAATAAAATCGCAGGTGCTTTGGCCAGTCAACAAGTGAATTTAGTCGCAGTCATTATTCCATCTATGTCCAATATGGTATTCCCAGAAGTAATGATGGGGATCAACGATATTCTTGAAGAGACCGATTTGCAGCCCGTCGTTGGGATTACAAATTATCTGCCAGACAAGGAAGAAAAAGTTCTGTTTCAAATGTTGTCCTGGCGCCCGTCTGGAGTTATCATCGCTGGACTTGAGCATTCAGATACGTCGCGCAGAATGCTGGAGGCATCAGGTATCCCAGTGGTTGAAATTATGGACATTGATGGCACGCCAATTGATTGTGCTGTGGGAATTTCGCATCGTCGAGCTGGGCGCAAAATGGGCGAAGAAATAATTCAGTCGGGCTACAAAAATATCGGCTTTTTGGGAACAAAAATGCCGCTGGATCACCGAGCGCGCAAACGCTTTGAAGGATTTACAGAAAGTCTTGCTAAAGCGGGCATAGAAATAAGTGACCAAGAATTTTATTCTGGAGGCTCGGCACTTGTAAAAGGCCGCGATATGACCCGAGATATGCTAGAGCGATCTCCTGATCTGGATTTTCTATATTATTCCAATGACATGATTAGTGCTGGAGGCCTTCTGTATTTGTTGGAACATGGGATAAACATTCCAGATAAAATTGGGCTGGCCGGGTTTAACGGCGTAGAGCTACTCCAAGGCCTTCCGGTTGAACTGGCCACGATGGATGCCTGTCGTAAAGAAGTGGGCCAAGCCGCTGCAAGAATTATATGCGATAAACTCGACGGCTCGTTCTTAGAAAGAGATCAGATTTTAGAGCTTACTCCGACTCTCAGTAGGGGCGCAACATTGCGCAAAAAAGGCTAAACTAAGGAATCTCTCCGTTAGGCTTTGTTATGTAAAACTGAAACAAATTTTGCTAATAGGCAAAAACTTATTTTTATCTGTATCAAAATAAATTTGAAGATTTAAGGGGGCTCTTAAATCTTCAAATATCATTAATTCAATTTAGAATTAACGCGCAGAGCCTTAAGATAAATACTGAACTGATACTCAAAAACAGCAAAATTAAACTCGTTTGATGGAGCACCAACAGTTTATTCAGCATCAATAAAAATTCTAACTTGACCAAAAAAATCTGAACTCAGGTAATTAACTAAGGTGATAATCGTGAAATTTCCTCTTTTAATCTTAGTTTTTGTTTTTTCATCGCCACCACCGCAAAATCGTCCAAGCGAGGGGATTTTTGTGCTTTTTCCACTTTTAAGGAAAGTTCATCATGTTTCTTTTGTAACTCATTAATGTGCGAAATCACGCTCATATATTCCTCCATTTGCCTGTACCCTAACGCAACACAGAAAAGGCGGTCTGTCACGCTGCACCTGCATCATTTATGAAAATAGGTGAAAACTTGCCTAATTTTGCGAATAACAAATATCTTTAATAAGAGCCTGACCATTCCACAAAACAGAAATAAGTTGCGAAGTATAGTCAGACTTACCCTTTTGATGGCTTTTGCCCTCATGCATGATAATTTCTGGTAAGAGTTTGAAACCTGATCTCCCCGATTTTCGAGCAGTGAGTATCATCAACTCACTTGGCCTTTGCGATCGTGAGACCAAAGGGGTCACCTCGATACTCCCAACACTAGAAGGCAAGGCTTGTAGTAGATCTGGCAAACGGTCGGTTCGGAAGATGAAATAGATAAAACCCTTTGGCTTGACCCGTCGTCCAGCTGCTTGAGTCCAAACAGCCAACGGCGTTTGTTCTCCTCTAGACCTTTCTTTTGCGATACTCAGAGCCACATTACCATGACGGCGATCAAAATAGGGTGGATTTGCCATGACATGATCAAACTGCAAATTACGCAACTCAGTAGGTATGTCACCGATATCACCGTCTATAACCTCCATAGGAAGCTCGTTTTCTTGCGCATTATCTCGGGCTAGTTGAGCAATTTGAGGAATAATTTCTAGCCCGACAACCCTTAATCCCTTAACCCGCTGTGCCAGACATAATGATGCAACTCCAACGCCACATCCGAGTTCAAGTACGCGCTCTCCAGAACGCGCCCGAATTGAGGCCGCCAAAATAACAGGATCAATGCCTGCACGATATCCCCTTTTGGGCTGACTAATAATCAACTGCCCTCCCAAAAACTCATCTCTTGTAATCTCAATGTCCATCTTCTTAGGCCAAAGCGATATTATGATAGAGCATGAGGCTTTGCGCTACAGACAGATCTGCTTCACGCACCATAAGTCGGCGTGGCAATATGCCTATAGAACCCTCAAGAATGCTTGTATTTACGTCTAATTCAAACAGGTCTATACCGGACCCGTTGAGAATAGCGTTCGCATAGGCGATAACAGTAATATCGTTGGTTCGCAGTAGTTCTTTCATAGAGAGAACTTTAGTCAAATACATACGCAAAGTCGAGCAAAGGAATTGGAGACCGAGTGTTAAGAAAACTTACGAAAAAACCTCACGACCATCTGGCTAAAATCCTGGCGCCTGAAATGCTCCTTGTGGATCAGCTTATCCGCGAGCGAATGGTGTCGCAAAATGCACCACGCATTCCGGACGTCACAGCCCATCTAGTCAATGCAGGTGGCAAGAAACTTCGTCCGTTGCTGACTTTGGCTACTGCTAAAATGTGCGGATACGAAGGCCCCTTTCATATACATCTTGCGGCCACAGTCGAATTTATTCACACTGCAACTTTGCTACATGACGATGTGGTGGACGAAAGCGCGCGGCGACGTGGCAGACCGACGGCCAATCGATTGTGGGATAACAAATCGTCTATTCTAGTCGGTGATTATCTGTTTGCCCGTGCATTTCAATTAATGGTCGATACAAAATCGCTGCGCGTTTTAGATATTTTGTCCAACGCTTCCGCAACAATCGCTGAAGGAGAAGTACTGCAACTAACTGCGGCACAAGATACCAATACGACAGAAGATATATACTTACAGGTGGTTCGGGGCAAGACGGCGGCACTTTTCTCAGCTGCAGCAGAAGTTGGTGGGGTAATAGCGAAAGCTCCTCAAGAGCATATCAATGCATTGTTCGAATATGGAGACGCACTTGGCATCGCCTTTCAGATAGTCGACGACTTGCTCGATGTAATAGGTGATACTAATGAAACGGGTAAAAATATTGGTGACGATTTCCGAGAACGTAAGTTGACATTACCCTTCATCAAAGCCATTACAAAAGCTGATGAAGAAGAGCATGCATTTTGGAAAAAGACTATAGAAAAAGGAAACCAAGAAGAGGGTGACCTGGAAACTGCCCTTGAGCTACTCCGTAAACATCGCGCTATAGATGGAACTCGCGAAGATGCTTTAGAGTGGTCAAAAAAAGCGCAAGATGCCATTAGCAGACTTCCCCAGAATGAAATACGCGATCTTCTGGATGGTCTTCCCGCCTTTGTCGTTGACCGCGTTAATTAAAATCAGGAAAGTAGGTTACTGCATCCTTAACCCACCAACTTGGGTGAGCCCGCTGTAAATACTCGGTGGCCGCCTTGGCACTTTGTCTGTCGTGCATAATGGCAAAACACGTAGCACCAGAGCCAGACATCCTGACAAGCCTTGCCTCCGGAAGAGCATTTAACGCTTCCAAAACATCTAGAATGACCGGAGCGAGACTGATTGCTGGTAACTCAAGATCATTCCTCTGAGCATTCAACCAAAGCAACCACGCATCAAGATCAGATGGATTAGGCATATCTTTTTCAATCGCAGAATTCGATTTCTTCTCCAGAGCCGTAAAGACACAGGGCGTTGAAACTTCGGCTCTTGGGTTAATCAAAACAAAGGTAAGCTCGGGTGGGACTCCCCAATAATCTAGTTTTTCACCAACACCCCGCATGCGCGTCAATTGTGCCGACATGCAGACAGGAATGTCCGACCCCAAGCTGGCAAGAGACTGCAAATCAGGCTGAGGTAACTGCCAAAGTGCGCAAAGCGCTCGTACTGTAGCAGCAGCATCACTCGATCCACCGCCTATTCCAGCAGCCGGTGGCAGGTTTTTTTCAAGCTGTATCGCAGCACCTTTGTCTTTCGACATCAAAGATGCCGCTTTTAAAACAAGATTTTCAGGCCCAGGCGGAATATCTTTACCAAAAGGTCCAGATATCGAAAGGGTCAAGCGGTCTTGTGGATCAGCCCATATTTTATCTCCAACATCAACTTGCATGACGAGAGAATCTAACAAATGATAGCCATCTTCCCGAAGTCCTGTCACATGCAGGCAGAGGTTCAGCTTTGCAGGCGCAAACGCACTAGTCATAACTCTTTGAAAGCTCTAAAGGATTATTACCTTCTTCATTTAGAACGTCATCAAGCCCAATTAGAAGTTTTCTCCGAATGCGTATTGCGTCAACTTCTTCCGGATCAAAAGAAAGCGCGCGGTTCCACTGAAACCGCGCTTCACGTTTTCGGCCCACAGCCCAATACCCATCACCCAGATGGTCGTTGATGATTGGATCGATCGGCATAAGCTCAGCTGCTTTTTCAAGGTGAGGCACAGCCTCTACAAAACGGGACAACCGGAAAAGTACCCAGCCAAAGCTATCGACGATGTAGCCACTTTCTGGTCGCAGAGATACCGCTATTTCTATAAGCTTTAGCGCTTCGTCTAGCTTGAGTTTCTTTTCCACCAACGAATAACCAAGATAATTTAAGACATAAGGTTGATTTGGTTGGATCTCCAAAGCGCGGCGGAAATCCTTTTCCGCATTTTCCCAATCGTCTAGTTGCTCATAGGCGATCCCACGAGAATAATGTAGGGTCCAGTTAGACGCCTTTTGCCGATCCAAAACATCCAGAGCCGAACTATAAGAGCCGACCGCATCTTCCAACCGATCAAGTGATCGATAATCGTCACCTAGGGCTTGGTACGCAGTAGCCATATCAGGGACAATTTCAGTCAGTTTTTGAAGAACTTCAATCGCGCCTTCATAGTTTCCATTTTGGCTGAGAGCATCAGCACGTCCCAATTGCGCAGCGCCAAACAAGGCATCGTCTGAGTTTATCTTTGCAAAAGCACGCGTCGCAAGGTCAAATTGTTCCATCTTACTCAAGATTTCAGCGCTTAAAAGCGTTGCTTCAGCGCTTTCCCTTAACAAATACTCAGCCAATCTCGCATGAAGCAGAGTATAGTCATCGTTTTGCTCTGAACTCAAAATTTGAGCAACAGACAAAAATATCTCAGCAATGCCATCTCTTGGCTCGGCAATCAAAAGTGCTTGTGGAGTGCGCTTTGCTTTTAGGTCATTCTCAAGTCCAGCCATTTTAAGATTTGCTTTGTCCCCGAAACTTTTTATGAAAAGATCATTTGCTTTGTCAAATTCACTTTGCATCATCAAAGCTTGGATACGAATCCGCATGCCCCGAATCGTGGTTTGTCCAGCAGACTCATGTAAGTCTGCCAATATATTTGAAGCAGATTGATAATCACCAATCACCAAATTTAACAGAGCCTTATGAAACATGCCAAAGCTAGCAAGACCGGTCTCCCGAGCCAATTCATCAAATTGATCAAACGCGGCGCCAGTTTTTCCAGCCCCTGCCATTGCCCAACCCTTAATTAATCCGTCTACTAAAAAATGACCAGCATCCTTTTGAGCCTCTAATTGGGCAAGTACGGCGTCAAAGTCATTCGAATTTACTGCCTTGGCAATACTTAAAAGACGGACCATCTGGCTACGCGCACCTCGTTTTACAAAAGTGTCGCTAATTTGTAAGGCGGCCTTCATATCGCCCATAGCAACTTTTGATGCAATCAAGCTTTCCATTGCGGAAAGATTTGAGGAGTCCAGCACAATAAGGCGAGCGTTATACCGTGCAGAGGTTTCAAAATCACCCATGTAATCGGCCTGTCTAGCAGCAAGATAAGGGCCAGCAACACTTTCTGCCAAAGCTGGCAAAACCCAAAATGTCGTAATGACTGCCATAATAGCAGGAAATTGTGTCAACTCTTATGCCTCTTTTATACGTTTATACATTTATTAGGATATGACCAAGTCCATTATAAATCAATGCCAACACCAAACTGAATCCAGAGTTCTTGTAAGAGAGTTATTTTATGGAAAAAATTTTGGGGTATTTACATATTTGGATAGTTCGGTCCATCACCACCTTGAGGTGTGACCCAATTTATATTCTGACTTGGGTCCTTAATATCACAAGTTTTACAATGCACGCAGTTTTGAAAATTAATCACGAAACGGTTAGCTTGGTTTTGTTCTTGAACAACTTCGTAGACACCAGCAGGACAATATCTTTGAGCAGGTTCTGCATATTTTGGGAGATTTATCTTTATCGGAGTATTGGGATTTGCCAGTTGAAGGTGAGACGGTTGGGATTCTTCATGATTGGTCATCGAAAAAGAAACGTTGGTAAGGCGATCGAAGCTCAGCTTACCATCAGGTTTTTGATATTTAATCTCTTTGTGCTTCGACGCTTCCTCTGTGGCAGCAGCATCTGATTTACCGTGCTTAAGCGTCCCAAACAATGAAATACCAAAGATCGTTTGGAACCACATATCCAGACCTCCAAAAGCAAGCCCCCCAAGAGGACCGAACCGACTAGAAAGCGGGGCTACGTTACGCACTTTCTTTAGATCTTTGCCCACGGGTCCCGACCGCAATGAAGCATCATAATCTTTTAACACATCCCCTGAACGATCCACTTTGATCGCTTTATAAGCAGCATCTGCTGCCTCAATGCCAGAATGCATAGCATTATGATTGCCTTTGATACGAGGTAAGTTCACCAAGCCTAGGGAACACCCTAGCAAAGCTCCTCCTGGAAAGGCCGCCTGCGGGATGGATTGAAGGCCGCCTTTGGTCACGGCTCGCGCCCCGTATGCAATGCGCTTTCCACCTTTGAGAAGTTGGGCAATTTTGGGATGGTGTTTAAAGCGCTGAAACTCCATGTAGGGAAACAGATATGGGTTCTTGTAATTAAGATCGATAATATACCCGACATAGACCTGATTATTATCTAGATGGTAAACAAATGAGCCACCTGAATTCTTAAAGCCTAGCGGCCAACCAAGTGTATGAGTCACTTCACCTTCGTTGTGATTTTCAGGTTGAACTTCCCATATCTCTTTCATGCCAAGTCCAAATTTAGGCACATCACATTTTTCAGATAAAGCGTATTTATCGATGACCTTTTTAGATAGCGATCCACGCACACCTTCAGACAAAAAGACATATTTACCGTGTAATTCCATACCTGGCTCATAATCATCTGAATGCGTTCCATCAGGGTTTTTCCCAAATTCGCCTGCAACAACTCCTTTGAGCTCGTCATTTTCGCCAAACACCAGTTCGGAACAAGCCATGCCAGGGAAAACTTCCACGCCTATTTCTTCGGCCTGTTCCGCCATCCAGCGGCACACATTTCCCATTGAGACAATATAATTTCCATGGTTATTCATAAGTGGGGGCATAAACCAATTTGGGAGGCGAATTTTTCCGGCCTCCCCTAAAATGTAAAAGTTATCTTCTTTAACCTTTACATTGATTGGCGCATTTTTTTCTTTCCAATCGGGCATCAATCGGTCCAGTCCAGATGGATCAAGCACAGCTCCAGATAGGATATGTGCGCCCACCTCTGATCCTTTCTCCAAAACAACCACATCAAGGTCTGCATCAAGTTGTTTCAGCCTAATGGCTGCCGCAAGCCCCGAGGGACCTGCACCTACTATCACCACATCGTATTCCACAGCTTCGCGCTCGATATTTGACATTGCTCGCTCCTCCAAATAGATGAACAGCTTTTTACCTAGTTATCTCGCACGCAGGCTTTTCGTCAATGCTAACACGCCGTTAAAGTGCAGGTTTGCGGCAAAAGGCGCAGCCATCTAGCTATAAATTTATGATTTTCTGCAATCATTACTTGATTTTGTCATTTTTCATTGCAAAACTTTTAACTTGTTGCCTTGAACTTGCTTTATCGAGGTGACACTTCATAAGAAGATACCAGACGTCAAGCTACAGGGTCAAAAAGCGAATATAAAATGGAAAAAGTACCAATGACAAAGTCGGGTCACGCCGCAGTTGAAACTGAATTAAAACAACTCAAGTCTATTGAGCGTCCGGCAATTATCCAAGCAATCGCTGAAGCACGCGAGCATGGAGACCTTTCCGAAAACGCAGAATATCACTCTGCTCGTGAAAAACACAGCTTCATCGAAGGCCGTGTCAAAGATTTAGAAGGTATTTTATCTCTGGCGGAGGTGATTGATCCGGCCTCGCTGTCTGGCTCCATTAAATTTGGAGCGACCGTTACTCTTATAGACGAGGACACCGATGAGGAAAAAACTTGGCAGATTGTTGGCGAGCACGAAGCTAATATTGAAAAGAGCCTTTTAAATATTCGGTCTCCAATTGCCAAAGCCCTGATCGGAAAAGATGAAGGTGATAATGTTGAAGTAAAAACCCCAGGCGGACAAAAGTCTTACGAAGTCATATCAATTTCTTATTGCTAAACATCAATTGCGAAATGTTGAATATTCATGAACACGGAGCGTGACTTAAAAAGCGGTAGGCTAGTATCCTATCAGAAGCGCCAAGGCCAGACTACCAGTCTACCAGAATGGATTGCAATAGGCCTTATTTTGCTATGGATAATTTCATCTGCATATTTTTTAATGAACGACAAATTACTCGGTGACGGAACACTCATTCTACTGCTTGTCGTTGTGTTCATGCCTGTCACCTTTCTCAGCTTATGTTTCATTATCATGCGCGCTTCTAGAGTCATGCAAGAAGAGACGCAAATGCTTCAAACAGCTGTTGATGCATTGCGAAAAGCCTACACCGACCAAGTTAAGTCGCAAGACCATTCAAATTCGGAAACGGCCATTGGACGAAAACTCGAGGAATTGTCCAAAGTTCAGCACAAAATTCAAAATACACTTGCGGTCATCAGCTCCGAAAGAGTTACAGAGCGCAAAATAATTAGCCCACTTTCATACCCCAAAGACCTCAAAACTGAAAGTTTAGACCAACCCTTGCTCGCACTTGGGACGCGGGCGGAAGATTTATTAGACCCACTATCTGTAGCAGATTTTATCAAAGCCTTAAATTTCCCAGAGACTGCTGACGATGAAGAAGGCTTTGCAGCTCTAAGGCGAGGCTTAAAAGATCGAGAAACAGCGCTGCTCATTCAAGCGGCACAGGACGTACTCACCCTTCTAAGTCAAGATGGAATATATATGGATGATCTGCGCCCTGATATGGCTCGACCAGAAGCTTGGCGCCGCTTTGCAGTTGGTGAGAGGGGACGTAAAGTTGCCGCGCTAGGGGGGATTCGTGACCGATCCTCATTAGCTTTAACCAGTGGTCGCATGAAACAGGACTCAATCTTCCGCGATACAGCCCATCACTTTCTTAGAATATTTGATAAAGAGTTTAGCGGATTTGAAAAGTCTGCAACTGATACAGAAATTTCCGCCTTTTCTGAAACTCGAACGGCGCGAGCTTTTATGCTAATTGGTCGCGTTGCGGGAACATTTGATTGACAGCAAAACTTAGTATCGATTGGATTTTTACCCAAGAAGGAGGGCCCATCCTTAATCGGCAGTGTGGCAGTGTGTAATTTTGAAATTTTATGAGAACCTTTCGGGCAGTCAATTGAGCGTCTTAACAGATCAAGTTAGTTGTTACGACTGTATTTCGGGTCTACGCCCCTCCAAGCAGACAAAGTCTGAACGATCTACTTACTGACTTGCAAGATAAATTATGCTTCTTCACTCAATTAAAGGATAACTTTCTTTTGGTGGATTAAAAATATCACCTAGTAGTGTACTGCAGCATAGCATTTCTTAGCAATCGATTTGCTGATCCAATATACAACCTTAAATAGCTAGAATTAGAGAGCAATAATCAAAACTTGATATGACTTACAAATCCAACATAGCAAAATATCATCATTGTATTCAGCCATTTACACTTTAGAACTCTGAAAATGGAATATAGCGAACTTTGTCTCCAATTTTGATGTCACGGGCAGGTTCAGAAAGTTCCACCAACCCTTCAGCCCAACTCAATCCTGTGATGCGCCCTGAGCCCTCTGAAGGAAAAACCTCGGCGCGCCCATTGCGTATTCTTGCGCGTAAATACTCACGCCGGCCATATTTTTTCAATTTTTCAAAAGCCGCGGCGACATCATAAGATTGTGGCATTCTCCAGGTCCCCCCAGCCAGTGCTCTGAGCGCTGGCTGAGTGAAAACCAGTTTACAGACCATTGCCGCGACCGGATTTCCCGGCAACCCAAAAACTGGAAGACCATTCCAGAGCCCCATCGCCATTGGCCTGCCCGGCTTTACCGCTATACGCCACATTTCCAAGGAACCACTATCACGTAACAACGCAGACATATGGTCTTCATCACCTGCAGATGCACCGCCAGTGGTAACTAAAGCATCACAGCGCTCAGAAGCAGAATCCAGTATCAATCTTAAAGTTTCAACATCGTCTGCGGCGCATCCGAGGTCGACGACTGTATAACCTAATTGAGCCATTTGCCCGGTCAACATAGGGCGGTTTGCATCGTATATCTGCCCAACCCGTGCCGGGTCACCCGGTTCGGTCAATTCGTCACCGGTCGACAGTATGCCAACGCGCAAAGGCTCATATACTATGAGTTGAGAAATACCAACTGAGGCAAGCACTGCGAGATCGGGCGCTCTAATTTTGCGTCCCTTGGTAAAAAGTATTTGTCCACTTTTAATATCTTCCCCGGCAGAACGGGTATTTTTTCCAGCTTTAATTGGCCCCCGAAAAGCGATTTCATGCGCATCGGCGTTTACATCTTCCTGCAAAACAACCGTATCAACGCCCTTAGGCAATATCGCTCCCGTCATCACTTTTACTGCATAGCCTTCCGGAACATCTCCCTTAAACGGATGGCCTGCAGCAGCCCGACCCCGCATCAATGAAAGGCGTATGACTTCGCTGTCTTCGCTTTGGACACCTAAATATCCATAACCATCTATGGCAGAATTAGCATACGGGGGACTATTGGCTGGTGCCATGATATCCTCGGCTAGTATCCGACCCATGGCCCCACCAAGCTCAACATACATTTTTGCAACTTGCGGGTGCATAGCATTGCGGAGAAGTTCAAGAGCGTGCTCCGCGGGCAACCAATCCACCCCAGCTGGTAGTGTAAAACAATCGTCTCTTAAAGGCGGCGGCACAATCATGTTCGGCCATCAGTCGCTTGAACACCCATGATCCAGCCCTCTTCGTTGAGCGTGGCCAACCCCACATCTGGCGGCACAAAAGGATATTGATCAAATTGAGTATTTTGCATCAAGCTTGCAAAGCTATCACAGGTTTCCCTCACTTGGCGCGCATCCAAAATATGATAAAGGGCATCAGGATATTTGATCTCTAGCGGCACGGCATATTCAACCTTATAGTATGAAGGATAAATCTCACATAAGACAATTGGCGCACTAGGTAAATCACGCCCAGTTTCTTGCGGAAAGATCTGGCAACGCAGTCCCAGAAATTTGCGCAGCCCGGCCAAATGCATCAAACCCAACAATGCCTGCGACCCAACCGATCCAGTAGTAAATAGTTTCCAGCTGCTTTGTGCTGTTTTTGAGGCACTTTCCGTTTCGCGCAACTCGATCATTCCATGACCGGTACGTAATGTTCCTTTATGGGGTAGCCCAGCATAAGAGATACCGGCCGGCGCACCCCAGAACGGTCCAACACCAGGAAACATATTATTGATCTGTGCCGCTATTTCAAAGCGATTGTTGCTGTTATGCTCATCATCCTCAAGGCGTTCGGCCAACCAATCCCAAACAGCAAGACCCCATGCTTTGCCTGTCAGCACTTTTGCGAATCCCACCGGGTAGCCAAAACTAAAATCAAACCCCACAAGCGTGCGTCTACCAGCTACAAGTTCTCTGTCAAGAATATCGCGAAGACGGTCCATAACGGATGTCCTTGTGCGATGATATTCAGGATGACGAGAAGTGCCTTCAACAAGCCGAGAAATGCACAGGTAGATTGCATCCCGACATGGTTTAATCGATGATGGTGCAGAACGGGCAGACCAGTCAATCACGATCACTGTATCAAACATCAAAGGCCCACTTCAGAAAGAATAAATTTGGAAATTGCGTCAGTATCATCAAGATCAAATACCGGCCGGTCAAGCTTCAGATCAACGTTACTTGCAATAGCGCGAATTGTTTTATCATTAGAAGCAATCAGTGGCTGACCGGTCTGACTACGATGCGCCTCGATTTTGGGATGCTTGTCTTTTTTATACCCTTCGATGAGCACAATATCGACGGGTGAAAGCTTGGCCAATAGCTCTGTAAGTGGAGGTTCTTGCCCCTTACCAATCTCATGCATCAGAGCAAACCTTTTCCTAGACGACAACAGAACTTCTCTTGCCCCAGCAACACGGTGACGATGGCTGTCCTTACCGGGGTAATCGAAATCAAACGTGTGATGCGCGTGCTTGATTGTGGAAACAGATAGCCCCCGACGCGCCATATCTGACACCAAACGCTCCATCAGACCCGTTTTACCAGAGTTTTTCCAGCCTGTTACCCCATAAATTTTCATTCACCCTCTTTAAGCAGATGCTCTGCAATCTTAAGATCTTCTGGCGTATTTATATTGAAAAACGGATCAAAAGGCACGGTCTCAAATATAATTTCCCGCCCATGATGTTTATCGCTCCACTGAATAACTTTGCGTAGCCCCGCCTCAAGGTGATCTCTCAAATCATTTCGCAAACTGACTGGCCAGAGTCCAAAAGTCGGGTGACGCCATGTTTTGCCTTCCCCATCGCGCGTTGCCGCGAGAACTAAGGGATCTGCCATTTCCATACTTGCCGTGAGCAACCGTGACACAAGATCTAGGGGAAAAAATGGTGTATCAGCGGCCACTGTTACAATCAAAGTTTCTCCCTTTGCATGGGCCCAGTCCAGGCCCGCCAAAACACCTGCTAAAGGCCCCATAAAACGATCGAAACTATCAGCAAGCACTGGCAGGCCCAAATCAGAAAACCTGGCAGGATTACCATTTGCATTTAATGCAAAACCGGCCACTTGAGGCTCTAAACGGGCGCACACATGACCCAACAAACTTGTAGACCCAACCTGTAATCGCCCTTTGTCACCACCACCCATTCGGCGTGCCTGACCACCAGCGAGGATAACACCAAATGGCTTTATCAACTTCTACCCCCTTTACTACGGGCCTGTTTTGAGGCGCCTTTGAAAGACGTTGGATCCATATCCCAATTCAGTCGGTCTTCACCAGCAAGACATATGAACCTTTCGCCACGCATCCGCCCAATCAGGGTTAAACCGACCTGCCGCGCGATAGTCACGCCCCATGCCGTAAAGCCGGAACGCGACGCTAAAACGGGAATACCCATATTGGCCGTTTTGATAACCATCTCTGATGTCAACCGCCCTGTTGTATATAGAATTTTGTCGTCAGGAGAAACAGTGGCTGAAAGCATCCAGCCGGCTATCTTATCAACTGCATTATGGCGCCCCACATCTTCCATATAAACTAGGGGCTGGTTTTGTTGACACAGAACCGTGCCATGAATTGCACCCGCACTTAGATATAACGATGGCGTCTTGTTAATTTTGCTGGCGAGCTCATAGAGCCAAGACGTCTTGACTTCAGACGAGGCTAATTTTAGGCTCTCCAGTCCTTCCATCATATCGCCAAAAACAGTCCCAACAGCGCAACCGCTTGTTCTCGTCTTCTTAAGCAACTTATCTTCATAGTTGGTTTGGCGAGAGGTTCGCACGACGACAGTTTCTAGCTCTTCGTCATAATCAATTTTAGTGACATCATCCCCAGCGTGCAGCATGCCCTGATTGCGCAGAAAACCAAGAGCAAGGAATTCCGGATAATCACCGATCGTCATTGCCGTCACAATTTCTTCCGCGTTTAAGAAGATAGTTAAGGGACGCTCCTCGATTACATGAATTTCCTGTAAGACGCCTTTATGGTCTTTGCCCTGCACGATGCTTGTTAGGCGGGGATTTTCGGCATTAGGCGTGATAATGTATTGGTCTACGCTGCTTTTCTGATTCACGGGTGACTGCACTCCATCTGTACATCCAAACATAGGCTGATTTTGATTTTGAAATCCAGCCCAAGCATCACTAAAGCGCCCATCGCTGAACCGAACTACTTTTACCCAGTGCCACTTACTACTTTCACATAAGGGTAATCTTTCGTCTGGGTTATCGAATTCATAAAGCGAACCTTTTGTAACATTCGTTAATTACCAAAAGTGCTGTTGCAGTAATTGAGTAAAATAGGTCGTGCGAATTGTTCGAAATCTCGGAAGTTTCCCAATTAATTTTGATTTACCCAAAGCGCATAAGGCTGGAGAAGCCGCTCCGTTGCTCATGGCTAGTTCGAGGGCTATTTCTGCAACTTCACTTATCAATTCGATCTTTTGTAATATCACATCGCATGTTTTACACGCATAAGCTCTGGTATGAAAGTCAGAAACTTTATGATTGGCGCTATAAAGCATATCCGGATGTCCGCCTAAAATATCATGCCTCAAAGTACATCCAGAATCCAAAATAGCCTGCTATGATGTATTGATAAGCAAGCTACTATCGGCGCTAGCAGACATTTTGTTGTTCACCAACGCAAATAGAGTAATAGCTGGAGGACCGTTATGGTGATACTCTACTTTTTCTAAAAAGAGATGATGTGAGTTGGACTGATCAACGGCAAAACCAGTGATCAGCGCCATAATTAAGACTTGCGAATCAAAGCGCACTATCCAAATACGCCTCAAATATTTATGAATTCGTTAAAGCCATAAAAACCAAAACCAAAATGCAAACAATCGCACTTTTTGATACTATACTCATGAACCCATCAAACGTTTTTTCTTGAACGCCAGTGTCCATCTTACCATGCTCATGCTTTGCGTCTGCCATATTTTTGTCCTTATAAATACACTTTTTCATTATCTTAAACGAAATAAAAAATCCTGTCATCCCAATTAGCCAAAATTAACTTCAGTTAGACGTCAGACGTCATCCCCTCAAACTCTATCCCCTCTTAAATCTATAAGCTCCATCTGGGTCCAAAGTCCGGAAGACTTTTTTCACTCTGAAAAGGTGGTTTAAGTGTCCAATTGATTCAATCAAGGCAAGGCCATATTCTCCTTCGCCAATGCAGCGTTTGAAAAGTGGTTGAAAACATTCCGCTGCAGATTGAGGTGAATCTAGAAATTTTAAAAGTCGCTTCAACGTTGAGTGATGATTGCCAATTAATTGCTTCAGCCTAAACGGAAGGCCAGAAAAGGGTAGTTTATGTCCAGAAAATACAACGTGCTTTGAATTCGCAATCTGGTATAATCTTTCGCATGTTTCAAGCCACTCCCCTACTGGATCGGCTTCTGGCTCAGTCGCATAAACCCCTAAATTGGGGCTAATTGAAGAGATGATCTGATCGCCTGCTATAACAAGATTATCGCTTTGGCTCCAAAATGTTGCGTGCTCTGGAGCATGTCCATTTCCAATATGAACTGTCCAATCGCGTCCACCCATACTGAGCACATCATCCTGCATGATGCGTTTGTAGCCCAACGCAATGGGCGATACCGTATCTGCAAAGTTAAAAACTTTGTCGGACGCCCGCTTAGCTAGAATTTTTGGATCCATACCAGCGCGTTGCCAGAAGGTAAGTATTTCAGGGGGTGGTGTTTCTTGCACATCCAACGTAAGCATACGCGCCATCAAGTAGGCCGTTCGCGTGGTCCATAGCTCTGCCCCATGATCATTCTGAAACCAACCTGCAAGGCCAACATGATCTGGGTGATGGTGAGTCAAGACGACTCGTTTGACGGGTTTTCCACTCAAAGGGCCCGATAGTAAATCCCCCCAAATACCTTTGGTTTCGCGTGAACCCATCCCAGTGTCAATAATCGTCCACCCGTCACCATCATCCAAGGCGTACACATTCACGTGATCAAGTTTCAACGGCAAAGGCAGTCTTATCCAATAGAGTCCCTCTGCAACTTGTATAGTCTCACCATGTTTAGGCGGTTTCTCCCAAGGATATCGGATCTGCCCAGCAACATACTTCATCAAACGGCCAAGTCTTCGGACTTTATAGCATAGAGATCATCAGCACCCTGACTGGCTTGAGCTAATAGTCCGATATGCTCAGGCAAAAGACTATTAATATAGAACCGTGCCAATCGTGTTCTTGGACCTCCACTCAATTCGGAGCAGGCTGCGCGCAGATGATAATAAGCGCCAATTATTCGTGCAAAAGCTCGTAGATACGGTACAGCTCCAGCAAAACGGTTGTTGAAATCTCCCTGCTGAAGCATCCACT
Source organism: uncultured Alphaproteobacteria bacterium (assembly GCA_913031285.1). Taxonomy (GTDB): domain Bacteria; phylum Pseudomonadota; class Alphaproteobacteria; order Rhodobacterales; family Rhodobacteraceae; genus LFER01. The sequence continues at coordinate 18,003 of CAJWEI010000016.1, forward strand.
CCGTTGTTTTACGTAAACTTTCTATAGCCTCCCACACCGCCTCACATAGCTTGGGGTTTAATTTGCAATACATCTTAGTCGAATCTGACATTTCATCCAGAAGCGCTGTTGCCGCCTCTCCACCGTCCATCAATTTACGTCCGACAAGATCCATCGACTGAATACCATTTGTTCCTTCGTAAATTGACGTAACGCGCACGTCGCGGCTGTACTGCGCCGCACCAGTTTCTTCGATGAAACCCATACCACCGTGCACTTGTACACCGATCTCGGAGACTGCTATCCCCACGTCAGTTCCAAAAGCTTTCGTAATTGGGGTCAAAAACGCCGCCCGAGCCTTCCAATTGTCCTGGCCGGTGGCTGTTGTCATGTCAATAGCAACCGCATTGGCAAAAGCGATAGCCCGCGACGCAAAAATTTCAGCTTTCATCGTTGCCAGCATCCGCCTGACATCCGCGTGATCAAGGATAGTACCAGTTCTCCCCGGGACGTTGCTCCTGCCCTGCCTACGATCTTGAGCATAATGAAAGGCATGCTGATACGCCCCTTCAGCAGCCCCTATCCCTTGCCCACCAACACCAAGGCGCGCATTATTCATCATCGTGAACATCGCGCGCATCCCATCGTGCTGCTCACCAATAAGCCATCCGGTCGCCCCATCGTATTGCATCACAGCCGTTGGGCTGCCATGCAAGCCCATCTTATGCTCAAGGCTTACAACTTTTAGACTGTTGGCAACGCCTGGATTACCGTTTTTATCCGGCAGACGTTTTGGGATGAGAAATAGAGAAATGCCTTTGGTTCCAGGGAGACCGTCGGGTAAACGCGCAAGTACCAAGTGACAGATATTCTCACAAAAATCGTTATCACCCCAAGAAATATAAATTTTCTGGCCAGAAATCCTATAGCTCCCATCACCATTATCTTCGGCTTTTGACCGCAACGCTCCAACATCAGATCCAGCTTGGGGCTCTGTCAAATTCATCGTTCCGCACCATTCTCCAGAAATCAGTTTTGGAAGGTACATGTCTTTTATCTCGTCACTGGCATGATGTTCCAGTGCCTCGATCTGACCTTGGGTCATCAAGGGGTTCAATTGCAAAGACAGACATGAGGCAGACATCATTTCATTTACAGCCGCCGCCACAGTCATCGGCAGTCCCATACCGCCATATTGCGGGTTAGCGGCAATGGAGACCCACCCACCGTCGGCGATGGCTTTATAACCTTCAGCAAAACCTGGCGATGTCTTCACGACCCCGTTTTCTAGCATGGCAGGGGATTGATCGCCAACACGCTGCAATGGAGCCATCACATCTTCACACAGGCGTCCAGCCTCGTTCAAAATAGTCTCAACTAAATCTGGCGTCGCCTCTGCAAATCGATGCGTCTCACTGACTTGAGAAAAACCAACTACTTTGTCAAAAAGGAAGCGGTATTCTTCCAACGGAGCTCTAAACGGCATCTTGCCTCCTTCAAAACCTGCTTGGCACCGAACGAGTTTATCGGTATGCGCTTAGTTAACCTATTAGTTACATATACTAGAAAAGTTACCAACCAAAACGCAGCGTAAAATGACCATTCGAAACACTAAGACCTTTAGACCCGATGAAAAAGGGCTGATAGAAGCTGCAGATGCCTTACGCAACGGTGGCCTTGTGGCTTTTCCAACGGAAACTGTCTATGGCCTTGGAGCAGATGCGCAAAACGATACTGCTGTTGCAGATATTTATGCAGCCAAAGGGCGGCCCCAATTCAATCCGCTAATTGCACATTTCGCCGATATCTCACAAGCTAAACTGCATGTAAAATGGTCCGATATGGCCAATCACCTTGCAGAAGCACTTTGGCCTGGACCTCTCACTCTTGTTCTTGAACGCCATAACAAAAGTAATCTTTCTCAGTTTTTGTGCGCGGGCCTTCCCTCCGTCGCGATCCGCATTCCCGCGCATCCTATTGCAGAGCAGTTACTTGCAAATCTAGGAGGCCCCATTGCAGCACCTTCAGCAAATATATCTGGCCAAATAAGTCCCACATGCGCCAAACATGTCAATGCAGACCTCTTTGGACGCATTGACGGCATTGTGGATGGCGGAGCCTGTCAAGTCGGACTCGAATCAACTATTATTGACCTCACTGGAGTCCCAACATTGCTTAGACCGGGCGGCCTGCCGAAAGATATAATAGAAGAAATAATTTCAACCAAACTTGCCACTGTGCTTAACTACGGCGTAATAAAGGCACCAGGTCAAATAGCGTCTCACTATGCACCGCAAGCCAGACTTCGTCTCAATGCCAAGACAAAGGAAGCTAACGAGAGCATGCTTGGGTTTGGACCAGTCGAGTGTGATCTCAACTTATCAGAAACATCAGACCTTGTCGAAGCAGCAGGAAATCTATTTTCGAGCCTGCATACTCTAGACTGCGATAACGCCGCCACTATCGCAGTTTCACCAATTCCCGAAATAGGTCTCGGCATGGCAATAAATGACCGTTTAAGACGCGCTGCTGCCCCAAGACCAGCCACCAATTAATAATCTAAAACTCCATCTTTGTGGTCAAGGATTGATCACATGAATATCTCGTGGGAATTGTGTGAGGCATATGGCGTCATTCTTACGAACGTGAATTGTTTCGCTGACTTCCATTCCCCATGCATCCATCCACATACCAAGAATAATATGAACTACTGCATTTTCTGGTAGCGATGTACGATCGTTCGATCGAAAACTTATGGTGTGTTCTCCCCAATCAGGTGAATATCCAACTCCTATCGAATACCCAATCCGACTTTTCTTTTCCAATCCATATTCATCAAGAACAGCTTGCCATGCAGCATGAACATCACAGCACAATGCCCCAGCCTTCATAGAATTTAGAACTTGATCCATGCCTTCATTCACCGCTTTGGCTGTATTTATCAATGTATTTTGCGGCTCACCAATATGAGCAGTACGGGCAAGACCAGCATTGTAACGCTTTCGGCACCCCCCAAGTTCAAAGGCAATAGTTTGATCTTTTTTAAAAGGCGCATCAGTCCACATTGGATGTGCTGTTGAGGCTGATTCACCAGCTAAGACGAGAGGGTGTAGTGCTGTCTGGTCGCCACCAAACTGAGGTGTCCCCCTGATTTGGGTGGACACGACATCAGCCATTAGGTCGCACTGACGCACACCAGGGCGCAGCCTATTGTACGCCGTTTCCATGGACAATCCGGCAATGACGGCCGCTTGTTTCAACATCACGATTTCTGCTGGACTTTTGATCAGCCGTAGCCAATTTACCAAACGGCCTGAATCAACCCAAGTGCTCTCGAAGAGACCGGACTTAAAATGGTCAACAGCCATCGGAGTTAGATAATAAACGTCACTTTCATAACCGATGCGCTGTCCATTCAGCTTGCGTGATATCATCCATTCTGCCATAAACTGGGACGGGTGGATCTCTTTTTGTTGAACGTAATTTTCAGGGAACGGGACAACCTGATTAGCAGGTAAATAAGTCGTAAACGCCGCCGCGCCCGCATCCATTTCACGGCCTATCCAGGTTGGATCCAGTTCTAATCCTACAACCATAATCTGTGGTGTATAAAACGACCAGGCATCATAGCCACTCAGCCAGTTTATATTGGCTGGATCGCCGATAATCAGAACATCTATCTCTCGCGTCTGCATTGCAATGCGCACACGCTCTAACCGATCCGCATATTCAATGCGTGTAAACGGTGGTGCCATAATTTACCCTTTTCTCAAGCCCTACCCACATCGCTTGAAAGCACCATTGCATTAACACCTAAGAGGTTAAGCGCAGCCGCCCATTTAACATCATGATCCGCGTTCAACACAAGATCTTCATCTGCGTCGCTGACGAGCCATCCATTGCGCATAAGTTCACTTTCGATCTGTCCTGCCTCCCAACCTGCATATCCCATAAATAGACCAGCATTGATTGGCGTACAACCTTCGGCTAAGGCTTCAATTATATCGCGGGTCGAGGTTAAGCAGAGATTATCTCCAATTTCTTGGGTGGAAAATTGTGAGTTAAAATCCCCCGAATGAATGACAAAGCCACGCGATGTTTCGACAGGTCCACCAAATAAAATTGGAATCTCTCTATTTTCAGCATTCTCGATCGAAAGCTGATTACAAAGTGCCTTAAAGGAACCCTGACGCAGTGGTTTATTTACGATAAAGCCCATAGCTCCTTTTACAGAGTGGTCGCACATATAAATCACAGAATTGACAAAACGAGAATCTACCATGCCCGGCATTGCGATCAAAAATTTTCCAGTCAAATTTAATGTTTCTATATCTTCGGGCATGGTTTATCCTATCACGATCGAGTCAAGCATGGGCCTTCTTTTGATTATAGACAAGGAATAGTTCGTGTTGGGTTCGCAAGAAAGTTACTTGGCAAAGTCATTTTTTTCCTCATTGAGAGATCATGCTCCAACGTCGTCTTAAAATAACAACTATGACTTGCCTTCTTGCATGGCTATTGTCTGCCATCTATGTGCAGGCAGGAACAGTAGGCTTAAAAAATGTCCATATTCTATCAGGTTGGCAAAATCAGGACGGCACGCATATCGCCGCGCTTGAACTTATTCTCGAAAAAGGATGGAAAACCTATTGGCGCTCGCCTGGTGAGGCTGGGCTGCCGCCTAATATTTCATTTATTCGCTCGAAGAATGTGAAGAGCATTAGCATAATTTGGCCCTCGCCTGTCGTCTTTGGACCTGTAGAAATGTGGTCTGTCGGCTATAAAGATAATCTTGTTCTACCAGTGCGCATCACCCCAAAGGACCAATCTGCGCCTGTGGCTCTTACAGTAGATGCGATGGTTGGGGTCTGCGAAAATATTTGTGTGCCGGCCGAGTTTACCTTAAGCCAGGAATTACAAGTTGGGGTGAAAAAACGCCATCCCAAGATTGTTGCCGCCCTCGTAAACAAGCCAAAGTCTGCGCGTAAAGCAGGCCTTAAAAATATTGATTGCAGCTTTTTACCGTCTGATCACTCCATGTCCGTCAGGATAGAACTTACTCTGCCCAAGATTGGCAAACGAGAAACTATGATCGTAGAATACGGCCAGCCCAACCATTCGATCACAACGGTTTCTGCCAGTCGCAAGGGCGCAGTTTTCAGCGGACAAGCCAATATTAATTCAACGTCCGGTCCTGTGATCTCAATCGAGCGATCGAAAGTACGCATTACTTTGGTCAGCGCCGAGAGCTCAGTTGATATCGGTACCTGTTCTAAATGATTTGCAGTTGCGTTTACTGTCGTCTTGTTGTCCGAACAACCCCAAATAGTGTTACCGCAAAGCTACCGATGTAGGCAAACATGCAGAGACAACCTGTACCAACAAAGAAAATCAATAAAGATCGTAACATAAGGGACAGATTAGGCATCATATCGACAAATAATGGCAGAGTGTCATTTGAAAAAATTGCCAAACCCATAGTTGCGCCAAACCATACAAGCACTAACAACGTCAAAGTTCCCAAACTCGCCGTGACGCCAACTGACCGGCCACCAACAGCAAACCAAAAGGACGTTAGATGTCGCTTGATATCATGCTGAACTACAACCAGCGCAGGCACCATCAACAGCACAAGCAGCATGCCAAAACCAAGGCCGTAAACCAAAGTTATCACCGTCGGCTTGAGAAACTGTGCTTGTGATGAGCGCTCATATAACAATGGGGCAAGCCCCAAAACTGTTGTCAGCGTTGTCAACATAACGGGTCGCAAGCGGTCTGCCGTCCCCGCGATAACGGATGGGATAAGTCCGCGTTCTTCGGCATACTCATCGATAGTTGTGATCAAAACGATAGAGTCATTAATAATGATACCTGTCATGCCAAGTAAGCCGACGATAGTGAACATTGATAAGGGAACGTTCCAAATATAGTGACCATAGATGGTCCCTATAAGTCCAAAAGGAATGATAGACATAATGACAAGTGGCCGTGTCCAACTGGCAAAGATCCAGGTCAAAACCAGATAGATACCAGTCAAACAAAGGATAAAGCCTATTCTGGCATCATTGAGAAATGCCTTTTCCTGCTCTGCCATACCTGCAAGACGCCATTCTACCTGGCGATTGCTTGCTATCTCCGGAAGTAGCTCTTTTTTGAGCGCCTCCATGACCTCGTTTGCTGCAGCCGGATCATCCTCTGATAAATCCGCACTCACGGAAACACGGCGAATACCATTTTCCCGCCGAACTGTCGAAAAACCAGCACGGCGCTCCACACTCACCAAATCGGCAAGCGGCACATAATTTCCAGAAGCTGTCCTAAGCTGCATGTTTTCAAGAAAATCAGCCGTGAGCTCATTTTCCGGCAACTCAACACGTATCGATGCACTGCGCGCACCAATCGGATAAGTTGCCGCTTCCAAGCCATTTAGGCGGTTTCGAAGCACTCTACCCAACCCATCAATTGTAAAGCCCAAGAGCTGGCCTTGTGCCGTCAAATCCAAGATAAGTTCTTCTTTATCGTAAGATAGATCATCTTCAAGCGCCGAAACCACTGTAAACCGTGCCAAGGCTGTCTTAAGATCTTCAGCCGCTACTTTAAGAGTTTCTGAATCCGCGCCATAAAACTGAATATCAAGTGCATCGCCACTTGGACCAGAGTTCCAGCCTCTGAAAGAAATCGTCTCAACTAGAGGATGACGGCGAACTTTATCTTGCAGCTCTCCAATAAAAGCTGAACTCGAATAGGGCCGCAGATCAGGATCAATTAATTCGATCGAGATAGCACCTAATTGATCGCGGGTTTTCATATCTGATCCTGCAATACTACGTCCCGAATTCCCTCCAATTTGAGCCACAACATAATCAATTGGGCTGAGGCCATGGCGCTCTTCATACTCTTTTGCAAGAGTATCAACTGCGATTTGCATCTCTTGCATCATAGCAATGCTATCATCTCGATTAGCAGATGATACCATTGCGAAATTGCCGCTTACTGATGTGCGTTCTGGTGCATTAAAGAAACGCCATTTTACCTCTTTGGAAATCACCATGACCACTTGAGACGATAAAAGAACCACTGCCACTGTAAGGACGACATAGCGGCATTTTATAATCATAGCGATAAAGCGTCGGAACAGAACATCCCTCATCCAATCAAAGCCAATGTTCACATATCGGCTTGGAGTATCATACCAATGATCTTTTACACTGTGTTTGAGAGAATGCGCCATATGGTGAGGCAAGATCAAAAAGCACTCAACAAATGAGGCCACAAGAACAGCGACTACCGTAAAGGGAATGTCCGCAATTAAATCTCCAAATCGACCTCCCACCGCAATGAGGCCAAAGAATGCAATTATCGTGGTCGATGTTGCAGCAAACACAGGCAGTGCCATTCGCTTGGCTGCCGTTTCGGCCGCAGAGACTGGATCAAGACCCATTCGCGCCCTGTGATCAGCATGCTCTCCAACTACAATGGCATCGTCGACAACTATTCCTAAAGTGATCAAAAGGGCAAAGAGTGAGATCATATTGATCGTAATTCCCGCCAAATACATAATTGCAATTGCCGCGCATAAGGCCGTTGGGATGCCTGCGGCGACCCAAAACGCCGTACGAACATTGAGGAACAGGAACAATAAGGCTACCACCAGGCCCAAACCCTGCAGCGCATTTCCAAACAGCATTTCAAGACGACCAGATATATGTTCTGCCCGCGTACGAATTAACTCCATCTGTGTACCTTCAGGCAATGTACTAACCAGCTCATCCACAGTAGACTGCACTTGCTCTTGTATCTCGATCGCGTCTCCTTGAGGTGATCGGTCAATACGAACTGAGATGGCTGAATTGTTACCGACAAAGAATGCGCGTTGGCGATCAATTCCCTCAACGCGTACTTTTGCGACGTCCCCGATTCGTAGTTTTGAACCATCCAGATTGGATCTTAGTACAATCCTTTTTATATCCTCGACGGAGCGCTTGGCAATTCCTGTGCGTACACGAGCGTTTGCGCCTTCAACATCTCCCGCTGGGTCGGCGGTAACTTCTGCCGCAACAGCCATTGCAATTTGCTGCATCGTGACATCTTGAGACACCATATTTACAAGCGGGAGTTCAATGATCGTTTCGGGGGCAGCAACACCACTGATCGTAGCTCGCGTTACTCCAACAGAAAATAGCCGTAAAACCAACTCATCTGCATAAAGTGCGAGTTGCTTCACATCAACAGGCCCAGTTACAATTACATCCGTCACACGATCGCGCCAAGTGCTGCGCCTTATCACGGGATCCTCAGCGTCTTCCGGAAGCGTCGAAATCTGATCAATGGCCGTTTCGACGTCAGCTGTGGCTCTGGCCATATCCCAAGAGGGTTCAAATTCCAAAACAATGTTTGCACGTCCCTCACGCGAGACGCTGTCTGCATCAGTCGCCCCCTCAATACTAAGCAAAGCAGGCTCTAAAACCTGAACAATTGCATCATCAACGTCTTCTGCACCTGCACCCTGCCACGTGACAACAACGTTAATATTATCAACAACCACGTCTGGAAAAAATTGTGCGCGCATGCGCGGCATACTGACTAAGCCAGCAACAATCAAAACGACAAGCAATAGGTTCGCTGCTGTACCATGACGCGTAAAATAAGATAAAATGCCACCAGCTGTTTTCGGAAGATCACGTACCATAATTATCCACCCATCCGACTTTCTATGCGCTCAACCACGCGCGCTGGCACTTTTTCCATTTTAAGCTGTTTAACAATACGTTTTTTAGCGTCATCTGGAATATAGCCGTTGCTCTCAATAGCAGCTATCAAGCGGGCACGGCGTTCTGGTGATAGTTCGACTGTGGCTGGCTCCTCTGATTCTTTGCTGGCCCCATCGCTTCGGACCGCTTTTACTTTGATGCCCGCCCCCAGAACAGGTGTGAGTTCTGCAACGACTTCTTTACCCACAATACCCCGGGCACGCACTAGAATATCGTTACCCTGACGGCGTACCACTTGTACGGCTTGGGATTTAAGGCGTTCGTCATCACCAATGAACAAGATTTCATCATTTGCATTTACAGCGGAGGCAGGAAATCTCATCACGAAATTCTGCAGCGGCTCGGTAATATTAAGCGTTACAAAATCACCAGACATTAATCCGCGCGGCTCTTTCAAAGCTGCAAATACTACTCGGCCAGTTTGACCTGCTCCAACTGATCCACTCTCCCGGTTCAAAATAGCATCCGCGCTAAGATCAGTCCCTGAAACATCCATAAAGACTTTCGCAGGGCTTTTAATTAGACGCCCGTCATCATTCAACAGACGTGCGTATTGCTGGGTTGAAATACGAACTGAGACCTCGAGATCATCCGGGTCAATCAGTCTACCAATCTTTTCGTTAGGACTGACTAAACCGCCCTTTACCAAGCTTACACCACTGAGTATACCAGAAAATTCTGCTATAAGTGCAGTATCCTCCACACCGCGCCTAGCATCCTCCTGGGCTAACTTGGCGCGGTCTAATCGGGTTTCAGCCTGAGCACCACGCGCTTTGACTTGATCAACGGCACTACGTTTCGCCAAAACAAGCTGGTTGGCGGATGAGGCCGTCAACTCCGCATTTTCAACCGCGGCCGACGTCCCAACCCCACGTTTTTTTAGATCTAACTGGCGGGCAAGCGCTCGTTGGAGTAGGTCACTTTGTTCGCGTGCAGCCTGTAGCTCATCGATGGACAGTTCCAGTGCTCTTTGTGCCTCTGTGACTTCGGCACTTGCATCAGTTACATCTGCAACTGAACGCGCTAAGATAGACTGTGCATCTAACTTTCTCAGCTGAACTAATACCTCTCCAGCTTTTACTTGACCACCTTCGACAAAATTCTCAGAAATCATAACAGCTTGGCCACCTTTTGCCATACGCAAATCCAAAGTGCGCCGACTCTGGATCTCACCAAACGCTTGAAAAATAGGTGCAATGGACTGCGGCTCTGCGATAACAACATTAACCGTAAACATGCGCTCGCGCTTTTTAGGTGTGCGCTTGCCGTTATCGGCTCTCTCTTGAAGAGCAGTCCCAACCATCTGACCACTATAGGCAAGGAGCCCCAAGCACAATGACAGCATCATAAGACCTATAAGACTTTTTCGAAAGAAACGCATTTTAAATTTTACTCCGTAGCCGACGCTTTGACTCGCTTTGTCATCAATGTTTTAATACGCATCACTGTGAGACGTAGCGCTAACTTAAAAATTGCCAAGCACTAACTTTAATGGTTCAGATGCTTATTTGCGTCGTAAATGTTCATCAAGTCTTGGCATTATTTCAACAAAATTACAGGGTTTATGGCGAAAATCGAATTGTTTTAACAATATTTCGTCCCAAGCATCTCGGCATGCCCCTGGACTGCCAGGTAGCGCAAACAGATATTTACCACCAGCCACACCCGCTGTCGCGCGACTCTGGACCGCCGATGTCCCAATTTTCTGCATGCTTACAATTGTGAAAATAGTGCCAAACGCACTCAACTCTTTTTCATATACATCCTGATGGGCCTCAACTGTCACATCCCGCCCAGTCAGCCCCGTCCCACCCGTACTGATCACAGCGTCAACAGCCGAATCTGAGATCCAGTCACGTAGACACTTAGAAATTTCTAACCGCTCATCTTGAACAAGAGTTCGATAAGCAACAACATGTCCTGCTGCCTGAATTCGATCAACAAGCGTTTGACCAGACTTATCCTCATCCAGCGAGCGGCTGTCAGACACCGTCAAAACAGCAATGCGTATAGGTAAAAATTCAATACTCTCGTCAATCCGGCTCATATCTGTTCAATTCTCGCTTTTAAAGTCAGCAAATCCGCCCAAGCGTATTTTTTAGCACTAGGATTACGCAAAAGATAGGCAGGGTGAAACATTGGCAAGATATCAAAATTATGCCTTTGTTGCAGACTGCCACGTAGCTTTGTAATTCCCTTTTCGCCCAAGAGGGCCTGACACGAGATATTACCCATTGCAATCACCACACTAGGGTTGACCAGAGAAATGTGCTTTTTCAGGAAAGGCCACATCATTGCAATTTCGTCGGGTCGTGGATCCCGGTTCTGGGAGGGACGCCAAGGCAATACATTAGTTATATAAATGCTTTTTTCGGCTTCTTGAGCGCGTCTGTCTAATGAAATTGCTGCAAACATTCTATCTAACATCTGCCCCGCACGCCCGACAAAGGGTTTTCCTTGCTGGTCTTCTTCACGGCCAGGCGCTTCACCAACGATCATAATAGGCGCGTCAGAGTTGCCGTCACTGAACACCAAATTGCGTGCTCCAAGCTTTAACTCGCAATGATCAAATGCCTCCAGCATAGTTCTTAATTCTGTGAGAGAATTAGCGGATTCAGCCATTTTACTCGCTATGGCAACAGGATCAACTTTGGAAACTACGACAGGAGGCACGGTCTCTTTTTTGACTGCTATTACCGGCAAAGGGTCAAGTGCATATCGGTCTATGGGCACATCGAGGATGGTTTCATTTACCCCCATCTCGAGTTGCCATTCCAACAGCGCACGCGCGTTATGCCATTCAATGTCCGATTCCATGTATAATACATCTACCCTGAGCTGGATGAAAGGAAAAGTGAACAAATCAGGTCTGGTCAAGTTATCACTGAGAGCGCATAAAAGTCGTACAAATCCAGAGTTTTTATTGCTCTTTCGCCACTATATCAGGATTACAAAAAGGCGAAATCCTAGCCGCAATAAGAAGCCCAACAGCCGTGATTGCTGTTGCAATCAAAAAAGTAACAGAAATCCCCAATTGGGCTCCAACCACGCTGGTCAAAGAATATGCGAGCAATTAACAGGCATGGGTCAGTGCAAAATGTGCAGCGAAGACAGTAGGGCGATCTTGTTTGCAACAAGCTTTTTAATGAAAGCACCGAAGGCGTTTGAACAATAAAAGCAACAACGCCGAGTAAGAGCCAAACAAGCAAGCCACTGGTCATACATTGGGTCAGGGATTTTGCAGTCAAGTTAACTAGCATTAAACAGGGTCCCGCAATCATAACTTTGCGAGGCTTTATCCAAAACAAAAGCTGAAGCAATATAAAAGCAACGCTCATCAAACCAATACCACTTACTGCAAAGAATAGAACAACTTCAGTATCACCCAGACGCATCACGCCTTTGAAATAGACAATTGTGTTCACAAGAATAATTGCAGTTGCCGCTGCAACTCCAAAATACAAACATAATATGCCAGGAAGTTGTAGCCCCTTGATAAACAGCACCGCTATACGCCACTTTTTTGAAAAATGGTATTGCACTTTTACCTGTCCTTTGAAGGGAAATATGATGGCACTTACCATCACTGCGGACACTATAAAACCAACAGCTGTACCGGCAAAAAGCCAATGAAATGTTTCCACCAACAGCAAAGGGCCAACCAAAATGGGGCTCACCAAAGACTCAAGATCGTAAGTCAGTCGTGACTGAGAGAGTGCTTAGGCATACTCTGTTTCACCCTCCAGAATATCAGGATTGACCGCTTGAAATGCTGGTTTAAAGCGGCAGAAAATGCCTCAAATGCAAAAATCATTAGGTATACTTGCCAAATCTGCCTACCAAAGAGTAAAACTAAGACTAGCATTACCCGCGTTATTTCCAGCAAGCTAAGGTAAGACTTAGGCGGGCGACGCTCTGCAATAGCAGACACAATAGGCGCGATACCCACATAGGCGACCGTTTTAATTGCACGCGAAAATCATAGAACCCGTCTCGTATTTTTGTTTGCCAATTCATAGGCCAGAATACCAAGTACGAGTATAGTCAGAACAGACCCGATGACAGAGAAGATTTGCGTAAATCGAAGCTTGCGATAACTTACGTTTGAGATTGCGCTAGTTACACTCTAGTTATAGATGGCTTCAAAGGCTATACAATAGTGTCTGATGGAAAAAAGTGGTCTAGGCATCCTGTTCCACATCCAAGATGAAGCGCTTGTTATTGCCGGCTTAAGTAATCAGAAATCTGCACTTGCCAACGTGAAACTGCGCCAAAACTTGATGGGACTTTACATTTGGCTTGTGACTCAGACTATCTCTCTTTATGAACCAAGCAAGTCATGCGGAGTGTATTTATGGGGTTCTATGACAAAAATCTTTTGGGCATCGAACCACTCTCCCCTGCTGCTATTTCGGAAATTCTTGATCTGGCCGACAGTTATGTAGAATTGAACCGCCGCTCAAATAAACATTCCAACGTCTTGGCAGGCCTGACCCAGATTAATATGTTTTTTGAAAACTCAACACGCACGCAAGCCTCTTTTGAAATCGCCGGTAAACGTCTTGGGGCAGACGTCATGAACATGGAAATGCAAGCCAGTTCGATCAAAAAGGGCGAAACACTAATCGATACTGCGCTTACACTGAATGCAATGCACCCTGACCTTCTCGTAGTACGCCACCCACAATCTGGGGCAGTCGACCTCTTGGCACAAAAAGTCAATTGTAGCGTCTTGAATGCAGGCGACGGACGCCATGAGCACCCAACCCAAGCGCTTCTCGATGCGTTAACGATCCGAAGAGCAAAACGAAGGCTTCACCGTCTTAGCATTGCGATCTGCGGAGATATAGCTCACTCGCGCGTGGCCCGATCCAATATTATTCTTCTAGGCAAAATGGAAAACCGTATCCGCCTCATTGGCCCTCCGACGCTTATGCCTTCCGGCATTGCCGAATTGGGCTGTGAAGTCTATGAAAATATGTGCGAAGGGTTGCATGACGTCGATGTCGTTATGATGCTTCGCCTACAACGCGAGCGTATGGATGGTGGGTTTATTCCCTCAGAACGCGAATACTATCACCGTTATGGGCTCGATGCCGAAAAACTAAGTTTTGCAAAAGACAATGCCATAGTAATGCACCCTGGTCCGATGAACAGGGGTGTCGAAATAGATGGAGAAATCGCCGACGACATTAATCGTTCAGTCATCCAAGAACAAGTGGAAATGGGTGTCGCCGTTCGCATGGCTGCAATGGATTTATTAGCCCGAAATCGCCGCCAGACGTATCAGGAGGTGATAGCATGAAATCAATCCTACTCCAAAATGCGATGCTGATCGATCCTGAGGCAGGCACTGAAGAAATTGGCAGCCTGCTGATCAAAGACACAAAAATCTGTGAAATTGGGGCTAAAATTAGCCTCGCCTCAAACGAAGTTGAGATTATCGACTGTACCGGCAAATATCTTGCACCAGGAATTATTGATATTGGCGTCAAGGTCTGTGAGCCCGGAGAACGACATAAAGAATCATTTAAATCGGCTGGCTTAGCCGCAGCATCTGGCGGGATTACAACTATCGTGACGCGACCTGATACGTTGCCAGCAATCGACACGCCAGAGACCCTCGAATTTACACGACGTCGCGCAAACGAGACGGCACCCATAAATGTTTTATCGATGGCCGCCCTGACCAAAGGACGACAGGGCCGCGAGATGACAGAAATCGGCTTTTTGTTGGACGCAGGCGCGGTAGGTTTCACCGATTGTGACAGCGTTATTTCGGATACGAAAGTTCTGTCACGCGCCCTAAGTTATGCACGCTCATTGGGTGCGCTTGTCATGGGGCATCCACAGGAACCTACTTTATCAAAAGGTGCAGCTGCGACCTCGGGCAAACTCGCCTCTTTACGTGGCTTGCCATCTGTATCTTCTATTGCAGAACGCATGGGGCTGGATCGCGATATCGCACTGGTGGAAATGACCGGTGTGCGGTATCACTTTGACCAAATCACAACCTCCCGTGCCCTGCCCTCACTGCGTCGCGCGAAAAATAAAGGACTGGATATAACAGCAGGCACGTCGATCCACCATTTAACCCTGAATGAATTTGATTTGGCCGATTACAGAACCTTTTTCAAAGTGAAGCCACCATTGCGCTCGGAAGACGACCGCCTTTCCGTGGTGGCCGCGCTGAAAGAAGGCCTGATCGATATTATTTCATCTATGCATACTCCCCAAGACGAAGAAAGCAAACGCCTGCCCTTTGAAGAGGCGGCATCGGGCGCCGTTGGACTTGAAACCCTTTTGCCTGCCGCATTGAGGCTTTATCACTCGGGTCATTTAAATCTACCAACACTGTTTCGCGCCTTATCATTTAACCCAGCAAGTCGCATTGGCCTTCCTTGCGGGCGGCTGATTGCGGGGGCCCCAGCGGATCTGGTTATATTTGATCCACATGTTCCATTCTTACTCGACCGTTCCAAGCTCAAATCAAAATCCAAAAATACGCCATTTGACGGTGCACGGATGCAGGGCAAAGTAATTTGGACGTTTGTAGGCGGCAGAGCAGTGTTTGGGCCATGATAATTCTTCCAGACCTCAACCCGTTAAATGTGGGGCTGATCGCGTGGATCCTTTTGGGATATATTCTTGGGTCCATTCCCTTCGGATTGATTTTGGCCCGTGTGATGGGATTGGGAAATCTGCGTGAAGTTGGGTCGGGTAATATTGGAGCCACTAATGTTCTTCGAACAGGAAGTAAAAGGGCCGCTGCTTTAACTCTAATATTCGACGGAGGCAAAGGTGCTTTTGCAGTTTTGATCGCTCAGAATATTTCGGGCGATGCCGCTGGGCAAATCGCTGGGCTGTGGGCAATGCTGGGCCATTGCTATCCGGTATGGCTGCAATTCAAAGGCGGCAAAGGCGTCGCCACGCTGCTTGGTGTTTTTCTAGCACTCAACCTGCAAATTGGGCTGTCCTGCTGTGTCACTTGGTTGGCGACTGTGGCAGTAATGCGCATCTCTTCACTCTCAGCACTTGTTGCGGTTCTAAGCGTTATCCTTTGGATCCTAATCTTTGCTCAGCCTTCCCTTCTAGCACTTAGTGTAGCTCTTATCGCCCTCATTTTCTGGCGTCACCGCGAAAACATCCAACGTCTGCTTGCTGGAACTGAGCCTAAAATTGGCCAAAAAGGCTGATCATTTTAAACGAAAAAATCAGCTAACAAACAAACAGCCTTTGAAAATGCAAAAGTATTGATTTAAATAGTAAATTGAGAAAAAGTCCTTACAGGGAAAAGCAACAGGCATTTAACTCAACCAGTGGCAAGGTCAGCTTTTTGTTTGCGACCCTGCTGACGATATTTTTTTGGGGAATTTCAAGAAGAGGATTATGCGTTTTTACTTGAAACATATATCTCCGAGTCAATTTCACGCAACTAATTATGCACGCGCCTCTCGAGCAAGTCCCAAGCTGCAATTTTTCCCATTGCCAAGGCAGAACAAGCCTAGATGCTCAAGGTTTTTCACCTTGCTTTAACACTCGAGAATGGCCCACGTGGGTAGACAGGAGTGTCCTTTCACAAAAACATAATTAAAACGTCTGGGAAAGATACCAAAATAGTATCTGTTTCTCTCTGTGCCAAAGTCTCGTGTGTTTTAATTTAGCTGAATAATTTTATATTGACGCATTCCAGAACCGACTGATGGCTTGAGCCGTTTCAATGGGATTAGTGATTGGTAGCATATGGCCAGCATTGTCGATAATAATACGGGAAGTGTTGCTCAAACGTCGTTCCAGCGCACTATTGATTTTGCCCACAATCATGTGTGATTGCGCCCCTTCGATCAAAAGCACAGGCACGCTTATCTTGCTTAATCTTCCCGTTTCTGAGAACCCATATCTATCACCGTAGACATAAGGCTCGCCAGCTTTAATCATGCAAATTTTCTCCACCATAAGATCACGCGACCTTTGCGGTAAATCTGCCCAAACTTGTCCGTTACCCCAATGGGTATTAAAGGCAGATGCGGCCTTTTCAGGATAACCAGCTAAGCAGGCATCATTATATTCCTTGTGATCCATGTCGTAGGACACTTTCAAAGAGGAATCGTCCTTGAATGCCAAATTCATCAAAACAGGCTCTATTAAAACTAGTGACCGCACTAGCGAGGGAAGTTCAAGAGCGAGGCGCAGTGCAATTGTTCCACCATAAGAATGACCAACCAAATCCATAGGTTTGTCTATGAAAGTCTTTGCAATTTCCGTTCCTATTGTATGAAAATCGCTTTTATCGCACCATTGTCCAGATTTTCCATGGCCTGGCATATCAAACCCAGTAAGTGTGTGAGCAGCATTTAGATGTTTGATCATGCCGCACCATGCGCTAGCCCTGCCCATTGTGCAATGAAGCAAAAGAGCGTGGTTTGCACCTTCCCCCCATGTCATCCAATGAGTTGGAAAGTCGGCGCGTGTTTCAGTCGGCATTATAGATTATCTGCAAGATGGGCATCCAAATCATCAAGCCTATCCTGCCCCCAAAACCGGGCCCCATCATCGACAATGTAGAAAGGTGACCCAAAAACACCACGTTTCAGCGCCTCTTCTAAGTTAGCAGCATAGGTTTCCGCGCCAGACAAAAGCCCATTGTCAGAAAGCGCTGGATCGAACCCTGCTTGACGAAGGCAATCTTTGATCACATCGTCCTCGGCAATATCTTTTTCTTCAGCCCAGCAGGCGCGTAATACCCCGCGTACCAAACCGCCAATATCACCCGAGCCATCCGCCTGAGCCGTAATAATAGCATAGGAACTTAGAGCTGCATTAGTCGGGAAAAATTGTGGCTTAAGCGTGATTGGCATATTTTTTTTCTTAGATTGCCTTTGAAGTTCTTGAAAACGATATTCTTGTCGGGAAGGGTGCCTTTGAGCAGGCGGAGTTCCCCCTGTAAGTGAGAAAAGGGCGATAGCATCAATCGGTTTATATGTGACTGTTGCCTTGCGCTTCTCAACAATTTCTTCAAACCGGTTACCAACTAAATATGTAAACGGCGAAATTGGCGAAAAAAAGTAATCAATATGCGACATAATTAGTATTCCTCGTGCTTCCTGCGCTATTTTAAACGGTAATGTCATGTTAAGCGATGTCAATGTAACGAATCTTGCGCAAACAAATCTGGGGAAAAATTGTTAAATGCCAATCGTCAATGAACCTAAGCTGATAGCCGGGAATGCGAACCTGACTCTAGCCAAGGCTATTTCGCGCCGTATGTCGCTCCACAGAGGTCTTAAGGTTGGGTTGGTTGATGCCCGCATCGAGCGTTTTAACGACCAAGAAATTTTTGTCGAAGTCTATGAAAATGTCCGTGGCGAGGATATGTTCATTATTCAACCGACGTCAAATCCAGCGAATGACAACCTGATGGAATTACTAATTATGGCAGATGCACTCAAACGGTCTTCCGCGAGGCGAATTACGGCAGTAATTCCTTATTTTGGTTATGCGCGGCAAGACAGACGCTCAAAAGCGCGCACACCTATAAGTGCAAAGCTAGTTGCAAATATGATTGTTCAGTCTGGTATAGAGCGGGTTTTAACAATGGATTTGCATGCCACTCAGATCCAGGGCTTTTTTGATATTCCGGTCGATAATCTTTATGCATCTCCAATATTTAGTTTGGACATTCAGCACCAATTCAAGGACGACCTTGATAACTTAATGATTGTTTCGCCAGATGTCGGCGGCGTTGCGCGAGCACGTGAGCTAGCAAAACGCCTTGGCGCACCTCTATCGATCGTTGATAAACGTCGTGAAAAAGCCGGCGAAATCGCAGAAATGACTGTAATCGGTAATGTTCAGGGAAAGAAATGCCTGATTATTGATGATATTTGTGACACTGCAGGAACCCTATGCAAAGCAGCAGAGGTTATAATGCAAAACGGCGCCTCTGAAGTGCACGCCTACATTACCCACGGCGTGCTATCTGGTCCTGCCGTTGAAAGGATTTCAAATTCAGTCATGAAATCACTCGTTGTAACCGATTCTATCGAAGCTAGCGCACTTGTCAAAGACTCCAATAACATCCGCATTGTACCAACCGCGCCTTTGTTTGCGCAGGCTATCCTGAATATTTGGAATGGTACCTCAGTATCATCGTTGTTTGATACAGAAACCTTGAGCCCAATTTATGACGGCCACTACTAAGTAAAAAGCCTCTTTGTTTCAGCACTTACTTTTTGCGCATAAGGCGCCTTTTGCCTGCACATTAAAGCAATATAGATTTCATAGCATGGTTTTAATTTGCAAAAAAGGCCCAAATGAATGGGCCCTTTCACTATGTAAAAATGCCTTCAGGAGCTTTTAGAGAAATCCGGATAAGCATCCATGCCCAACTCCGCTTGATCAAGACCCGCAACCTCGTCTTCCTCTGAAACACGAATTCCCATGGTAGCATTCAGGATCAACCACACGATCGCAGATGCAATACTCACAAAGATTCCAACAACTACAATGGAATAAACCTGTGTACCAATAGAAGCGTCTGGGTTTGTGAAAATGACTGCCAGAGTACCCCAGATGCCTGCGAATAAATGTACTGGTATAGCACCAACAACATCGTCAATCTTAAATCGGTCCAGAAGTGGAACACCGTAAACAACGATCACTCCCCCGATTCCACCGATGATGAGACACCAACCCATAGTTGGGGTTAAAGGTTCTGCAGTAATAGACACTAGCCCAGCTAAAGCACCATTAAGAACCATAGTTAAGTCTACTTTACCATAAGAGATTTGCGTCAAGATCGCCGCAGCTATGGCGCCCGAGGCAGCGGCCATGTTAGTGTTTACAAAGATACGAGACACATCCGATATATCGCCAATAGAACCCATCGCCAGCTGCGACCCACCATTAAACCCAAACCATCCAAGCCAAAGGATAAATGTCCCTAAAGTTGCCAAAGCAAGGTTTGATCCAAGAATTGGGTTTACCATGCCGCCAGACCCATATTTTCCCAATCTTGGCCCTAAAATAATAGCTCCAGTCAATGCTGCCCAGCCGCCCACGGAGTGGACGACTGTCGACCCTGCAAAATCGAGAAAACCACCAGCATCAAGAAAACCTCCTCCCCATTTCCAGCTTGCCTGTATAGGGTAGATCAGACCAGTTAATATCACTGTGAATATCAGGAATGGCCACAGCTTAATACGCTCAGCTAAGGCACCCGAAACGATCGATGCTGTTGCGGCGCAAAACATTAGTTGGAAGAAATAATCAGAGGCAGTAGATGCATAAGTATAATCGTCCACGCCGTCGGCTGCAACGCCGACACCTTCCATCACGGCAACTCCCCAAACACCTGACAAAATATTCTCGATACCCCAGGAACCTAATGGATACATTAGATTATATCCGATCAAATAATACGCAATACACGCACAGCTAAACAGGCCCATATTCTTCGTTAGCTGCATTGTTACATTTTTGGAGCGAACCAAGCCAGCTTCTAACATTGCAAAGCCACAGGCCATAAAAAATACCAAAAAACCGCCTATCAGAAAAAGCAGTGTATTCATTATCCAAATTAGATCGGTCGGTACTAATGCAGGCGCATCTTGAGCAAAGCAGACTGACGGTGCAACTAAAACACTTGTCAATATGCTAAGAACATTTCGTAACTTCATCTTTTTTTTCCTTTGTTGTTAAATGCGATTAAACAGCATCCGCGCCGGTTTCACCGGTGCGCACGCGAATAGTTTGCGCCACATCAATTACAAAAATTTTCCCATCGCCAATCTTGCCAGTTTTAGCCGAGGTCTCGATCGCTTTTACAGCTTGATCTGCTAGAGATTCCTCGACCACAATTTCCAATTTAATCTTTGGGACAAAATTCACCGCGTACTCCGCTCCGCGATAAATTTCGGTATGCCCCGACTGAGCGCCGAAGCCTTTGATTTCAGTCACCATCATACCGCTCACTCCAATCTCAGTCAGCGCTTCTCGCACCTCTTCGAGCTTGAATGGCTTGATTGTCGCCATAATCAGTTTCAACGTGTTTTCCTTTTATTTGTGTCAAAAATCTATTTCTTTTCCGCAAACATAAAACGCTGCATTCCCCTTGAAAGGAATGTTTAAGTGGGAAAAGTAATGATCTTTATCATATTTTGTGCATAATTTTTGCGCATATTACATATGAAGCCTATTTTTTAATCGCAAATATAACGATTTGAGTTCCTTCGACCTCTAAACAAACTCTTCAGAAACAGCTATGGTTCGAAGAGTTAAATCCGCTCCAAAGTAGGGCAACATGTCTGGTAGAAAGAAATCATCACCAAAATTGGTAGCAGAAAACCGCTATAGCAGCGGAAAAGAGAAACAAATAAAACGTTCTCAAAAACGCCAAAAGAAAGTTCCTGTTATTGAGGAGCCCGTAAAGCAAGGCAATATTTTTTCGCGCACAATCAGATGGATTATTCGCGCGATTTTTAAGCTGATGTGGAGGTTTATTTGGCGGGGCGCACTTATCGTTTCCACAATGATAGCAATCGGGATCGGTTTCTTTTATCTTGAGCTTCCTAAACCCGAAGCCCTTTTGGATGGACGCGCGCGCGGATCGGTAACTTTGCTGGACCACAAAAATGATGTCTTTGCATGGAGAGGAGACCAATTTGGTGGCGCAATTGACTCAAAATCAGTTTCACAACATTTACACAACGCAATTATTGCGACGGAAGATAAGCGTTTCTACAGCCATTTTGGGCTAAGCCCTCGCGGCATTGCAAGCGCGGTCCGCATCAACCTTATCGAAGGCCGCGGACCGCTTTCTGGTCATGGGGGATCCACAATAACCCAACAATCAGCCAAGCTTTTATGTCTTGGTGTTCCATTCGATGCTCGCCAATGGAAAACTGAAAGAGACTACGAAGGCGATTGCCGAGAAGGATCTCTCTGGCGCAAACTAAAAGAGGCCGCCTATTCGGTAGCAATGGAAATGCGATACTCAAAAGAGGAAATCCTGACCATCTATCTAAATCGCGCTTTTTTAGGGGCGGGCGCACGCGGATTTGAAGCCGCAGCTCAAAGGTATTTTGGAAAATCTGCATCCGATGTTTCTATTTCAGAAGCCGCGATGCTTGCCGGTCTGCTTGTCGCCCCATCCAGATATGCTCCAACAAATAATTTAACGCGCTCGCAGGATCGCGCACAGTTGATTATTGGTCTAATGGAGGAGCAGAATTTCTTGAGCCCTGAAGAGGCCACCCATGCGCGCGCAAACCCAGCCGCTCTTTCGGCCGCAGCACAAGCAAAATCTGGTGGATATTTCGCGGATTGGGTCATGCAATCAGGCCCATCATTTTTTACGCGGAATACAACTGAAGATGTGATCATCAAAACCACTCTAGATCAATCTATTCAGAAAGCTGCAGAAGATAGTTTAAATTTCGTATTTGAAAATCAAGTGCGAGAAGGATCAAAAGCCCAAGTTGCCATCGTCGTAATGTCGGCAGATGGCGCAGTTCGCGCAATGGTTGGTGGACGCAAAAGCATCGTCTCGGGTGCATTCAATCGAGCGTCCCAAGCATTGCGACAGACTGGTTCAGCATTCAAGCCTTTCGTCTACGCCGCTGCTTTTGAGATGGGTTACAAACCTTATGATCTGGTAGATGATACGCCCCTGACACTGGAGATCCCCGGTTCTGGATCATGGAGTCCCAAAAATTATAGTGGTGAATTTAAAGGTACTGTGACACTGGTGGATGCCTTTAAGGACTCGTTAAATATTCCTGCAGTGCGATTGTCTGAAGCAATAGGGCGCGATACTGTGCGTAATGTCGCTGCGGGCTTTGGTCTGGGTACAGATCTTGCAAAAGGACCAGCAATTGCCCTAGGCGCTTCAGAGTCAACATTGATTGAGATGACTGGTGCTTATGCGGGTATTTTGAATGGGGGGTCTTCAGTAACGCCCTACGGCTTACAAGAACTCCGGTTTTTAGGCGAAAAAACGCCTGTTATGGGAGCCAGCGGTGGTATTGGCAAACGCATTGTCCAAGAAAAAGCTGCGATGCAGCTTATGTTTTTAATGCAACAAGTCGTTTTATCCGGGACTGGTCACCGAGCTGCCATGCGCGATTGGGAAGTTGCCGGGAAAACCGGAACAACGCAAGCTGCACGGGACGCTTGGTTCATCGGCTTTACCGCAGATTATGTTACCGGTGTTTGGATGGGCTATGACAATAATACACCACTTAGCGGGGTTACCGGCGGAGGGCTTCCTGCAGATATATGGAAGGAAATCATGGTGCGTATACATGACAATGACGCTCCAAAACAACTTCCAATTAATCTATCCAACACGCAAAACAACAAGAAATTTCGGGGGCTTCAGCATGAAATACAGTCACCAAGAAATCCGATTGAAAAACTTTTAATGAAGCTTATCGGTTTAAACTAATCATAAAGATGCCCGTAGTTTCGTGATCGTCGCCTGGATATCACCACCATTGCGGTCCATCAGCGCTCCAATCTCACTTCTTTCGGTCAAAAGTAAATTTATGCCTTCTACATAAATATTGAAAAATAAGGGCTCTCCAGATCTGTCGGAAACTAGAAAGATAAGTTCCAAAGGGTCTTTGTTTTTAATTAATGCTCTCGCCTTGACCTCAAAAAACTGTTTTACTTTTCGGGACGATTTAATATCTATTTGTCCACCGATAAATTCGCGAAAACGCGATCCATACTTGTGCGATATATAAACCTTAAAGGCTTTTGTGAAGCTTTTCATATTATCTTCCGAAAGGCTTCTTCCTTCGCGCCCTAGAGCGTAGCGCGCAATTGTGTTTACGTCGCCAAAACTATCAAAAAAATCTTCAAAACTGCGCATCATCGACTTTTCGTTTTTCCCTGACGAAATGATCTTGTTTATCTCTGATATTGCACGCAAAACAAGGTCAGTCGCTTGAACGGTTGTCATGGCAAACGCCGTTGAGGGCATAATCAAAGTATACGCAATCGAACTAAGTAAAATTCTTCGATTTAAAGTATTCTCATTCAAATATCTCTTCATAGGGATCAAAATAGTCTTCCTCCTGAGGCCCGTCTAACTCAAATCGCCGAGCTTGCAAATACATTAATTTTGTCTGTACGTAGCTGTCGGCACTTCCGTAGAGAACCGAGTCAAATATCTCAGTGAAACCTGCGCGATTACCTAATACGTCGGCAACCTTTACGCCATAAGTGAAGGCGCGAGCCTCGGCTGTCAAAACGCGTCCTACCGGATCAATAGTCAAATCACCAAAAATACCAAAAGTGTCGCGCCCTGTTGAAGGCCCTAGAAACGGCAAGACTAGAAAAGGACCCTCTTGTACACCCCACAAATGCAGCGTTTGGCCAAAGTCTGCTCTCTCAGCTTGAATATCCAATACCTCCGACGGGCGCATAATCCCACCGACACCAACAGTAGAGTTCAGAGCAAATTTCGCCGTATTCTTAACTCCACTTTCTAAATCTCCCTGCAACAAATTATTGGCTACATCTCCAGGAGTTGATAAATTTTCCGCAACGCTGGAAATAACAACTCGGAGACGTTCCGGCACGTAGCCTGCATAGGTCATCGCAAGAGGTCGAAGTAAATTCTTGTCCAAAGCTTTGTTAAACTCATTGGCTTTGCGGTTGAAACCTTCAAGAGGGTCGTCATTTTCACCCTGACTAACCGAGCTACATGCCGTGGTAACCAACATCAAACTCAAACAAAGGATCAAACAAAGTGAACCTCGACCGTATACCATCTCAAGAAAGACCCTGCAATATAAGCTCGTCCATAGTGTGCATCATTAATCCCGCGCACATTAAAAAATTATATAAAGGAGGTAAAGTAATTTTAGAGTAGCGCTGAACTCGTTTGAAATAATTTTTGGATAAAATCTTCACTAGGTTTCACTAAAATTATATTAAAACTGCTTAGGTCTGGTTAAGTCTATGGGAGCAGCTGCCCAGAATTAAGAGGGGTGTGCAAAGACGGTCGTACATTACTTTTTTTGGTCGATCGGTATTCTCAGTTTTTGCCAAAGCGTTATGCGAAGGCTCAATACCCTCTTTAAGATAGGATACAATCCAGCTAAAGTCTTGGAAACTTTAAGGAGTATTCATCCATGTCAGGAAATTTTGAGACTAAACTGCAAGATCTCGGCATAAAGCTTCCAGAAGCGCCAGTCCCCGCAGCAAATTATGTACCCTTTGTTCAGGTAGGTGACATAGTGTATGTATCAGGACAGATTTCGGCTAGCCAAGGAGGACTTATGAAAGGTAAGCTTGGCGATAATATGACAACTGAAGAGGGCGCTGAGGCTGCAAAGGTTTGTGCGATTAATCTATTAGCTCAAGTCAAGGTAGCTTGTGGCGGGGACCTCGACCGTCTGACCCGCGTGGTGAAGCTTACAGGCTTTGTGAATTCAACGCCCGATTACACCGAGCAACCCCAAGTCATAAATGGTGCCTCAAATTTCATTGGAGAAGCATTGGGTGATGTGGGTAAACATGCGCGTGCAGCCGTTTCTGCTGCTGCTTTACCCTTTGGCGTTGCCGTTGAGATTGAAGGGATATTTCAGATCGCATGAAGACGGCACTTTTCTAAGCCTTCTTAGCTCCAGCAATTGGACATCGCGGACTTAATAATGCGAACGAGAATTGCTATGAAAGCAGCCTTTCGACTGTCTTTGGCGAAATCAAGGCCGGGTACGGCGTTGAGATTGATCTTTAACTTTCATCAGATAGCTGTCCGACAGTATTTCGTGATGAAATACTGGACAGGATGACATCACAAAGTGGGTCGATATCGCAATTACCCGGGAAAGAGCTGAAACAAAACTTAGCCGATAGAAAAGATAAAATCATGCAGCTAAGCACTTTGTTTTCGCATGTCTCGCCGCGCGCAAAATTGCTAATTGAACTTAAAGATCAAAGCGGCTCCTTGGGGCCCACAACTGGTATACTTGAAAAGGCAGTCACGCAGGCACTAGAAGGTTATGAGGGACCAGTGGCCGTCGTGTTTTTTAGCCCTGCAACGTTAAAAGCTATGGCCAGACGCCAAAATCCGAAAAATTTCACCAATTGCGTAGTCTTAACGATTATGATGCGATTCAAGCATCCTTTTTAAGCCACGATCACAAAGCTTTAGCATCTAAAAGCCTTTTTGAGATTAAAACCAGCAGAGATCCCATTTTATTTTGGACCATTAAAACCTCTGTAGTAGAAAGTGCCGCACGGGTAATAGCAGAAAATATTAACTTCGAAAACTACCTGCCAGATCACTATTGATTAATCCGAGCAATACCCCAAATCTATCAGAGTGATGGAGTTTAAGTATGAGCGATCAAACGCTTAAATTGGAAATTATGCCGTCCTTGGCAAATGTGCATCAAAAAGACTGGGACAGTTGTGCCTGCCCTGAGGTGTCTGACGGAGGGCGACCAAATGATCCGTTCACGACCTATCGGTTTTTAAAAGCCCTAGAAGATAGTGGGTCAGTTGGCACAGGTACTGGTTGGGACCCATGCTACATGATGGCCTATCAAGGCAACGAGCTGATTGGTTGCGCCCCAATGTATCGTAAAATGCACTCGCAAGGTGAATACATTTTCGATCATAATTGGGCGCACGCCTATGAGCGCGCAGGGGGAGTGTACTATCCAAAATTGCAAATCGCAGTTCCGTTTACTCCGGCAACAGGGCGACGGTTTTTAGTAAAACCCCATGTCGAAAATATCGCTAGACAGGCAATGATCCAAGGTGCAATGCAATTCGGTACACAAAATAAAATGTCATCTCTTCATGTCACTTTTTGCACCGAGAGAGAGTGTGTGCTTGCGCAAAGCTCTAAATTTCTGGCTCGTATAACGCAGCAGTTCCACTGGGAGAACAACGGTTATAAAACCTTTGATCAGTTTCTGACCACCCTCTCGTCAAGAAAGCGCAAAAATATCCGCAAGGAACGCGCACGAGCAGCCAGTTTTGGCGGAGAGATCATGACCTTGACTGGAGATCAAATTCAACCCGAACACTGGGAAGCCTTTTGGATATTTTATCAGGATACCGGAGCACGAAAATGGGGCAAACCCTATTTAACACGACGCTTTTTTGATCTTGCTCAGGAACATTTGCGCGATCAGATCGCTTTGGTCATGGCCAAGCGCGAGGGACGCTATGTTGCAGGAGCCTTAAATTTCATTGGACGAAATGCACTTTATGGACGCTATTGGGGTTGTGTGGAAGCTCATCCCTGTCTGCATTTTGAAGTTTGTTATTATCGGGCAATAGATTTTGCCATTGCGCAACATCTTGACTGCGTCGAGGCTGGCGCTCAAGGTGAGCATAAAATTGCCCGTGGATACATGCCGCGTGAAACCCATTCATTGCACTGGATAGCTGATGCGGGGTTTCAAGATGCTCTCTCTCATTACCTTATCGCCGAAAGAAAGGCTGTTACAGAAGATATTGAAATACTTACAAACTATGGACCATTTCGTAAAGTAACCGTGGAGGAACAAGAATGAACAAAAAATTGACACCCCAAGAGCGCGATACAGATCTTGCTGCTCTTATTGAGAATGGTTGGTCAATGGTCGAAGAGCGAGACGCCATCTTTAAGCGCTTTAAGTTTACGTCTTTTATTGAGGCTTTTGGCTGGATGACCACTGCGGCTCTTTGCGCCGAAAAGATGAGCCATCACCCTGAATGGTTAAATGTCTATAATCGCGTAGAAGTGACACTGACGACGCATGATTTAGATGGACTAAGTGGCCTAGATATTACGCTGGCTCAGAAAATGGATCAAGTCGCAGCTTAATGTCTAAATCTGATCCAGCAAATGATCTGCACCGGAAGTTTTAATCCGGCTACGGGACTCTTCCAAAAGAAAATTGGTTACAACGCCATCCTCTGCGATAAGTGCATAGCGAACAGAACGATTGTAAAAGCCAATCAGCGGCGCATCAAAGGTCATTTTGACGGCCTTTGAAAACGCCGCAGACGAGTCAGCAATGACTGTAATTCCAGCTGCAAAGGCGCCAGATTGTTTTGCCCACTCTCTGGAAACGAAAATGTCGTTTACGGTTAAAACAATTACCTCTTCAATACCTTTTTCTCTCAAAGCTTTCGTATGGCTGATAATATTTGGCATATGTGAGAATGCACAGGTGCTACTGAATGCGCCTGGCATTGCGAAAATTGCAATTTTTTTTCCATCCAACCGCGCTGACATTTGGATTTCTTCATGCTTGTCGTGTTCGATTAATAAAACACTCGCTTCAGGTAGACAATCACCAACCTTAATCATTTAAAAGTTTCCTCAATTGCATTTGCATGTCAAAATAGTATAAAGAATCTAACAACAAGAGCCATAGAATTCGGACAAATTATGAAGAAAGTTGTTGTTATTGGCGCTGGTCAAGCAGGCGCATCTTTGGTGATAAAACTCAGGGAAAGTGGCTTTAAAGGGCCAATAACACTTGTAGGATCAGAGCCGCATCCACCCTATCAAAGGCCACCACTGTCAAAAAAATACCTCCTCGGCGAAATGGCGCTGGACCGGATGTTTTTAAGACCTGAGAGCTACTATGCTGAGCAAAATATTTCTTTGGAACTCGGTCAGACGGTGCACCGTATTAACCGCGAAAATAAGGCCATACAATTCGGCAAAAAAATAATCCCTTATGATGATCTCGTTCTTGCAACTGGATCCTGGCCACGCCGTTTGCCAGCGGCAATTGGCGGTAGGATTAAAAAAGTATTCACAATGCGAAACTTGGCAGATGCTGATGCGATGGCGTCAGAATTTGTTGAGGGACGGCACGTCCTAATTATCGGGGGCGGTTACATTGGACTAGAAGCAGCCGCAGTTGCGGCCACTCGCGGTCTAAAAGTAACTTTGGTGGAAATGGCAGATCGTATCTTAAGCCGGGTTGCCGCGCCTCAGACTTCCAATTATTTTCGTAACTTGCATGTTACGCATGGTGTGACGATAAAAGAAAACGTCAGACTTAAAAAACTCAGCGCCCATGATGGCGTGGTTAGCTACGCCGACTTATCTGATGGAACTAAGTTGAAAATAGACTTTGCTATCGTTGGTGTCGGAATAGTCCCAGCAACCGATCTTGCAAAGGCCAGCGGGCTAAAAATTTCAGATGGGATCAAAGTGAATAGCCTTGGCCAGACCTCAGATCCAGCGATTTGGGCCGCTGGAGATTGTTGTGCGTTTCCCTACAGGGCCGCAGAACAAAGATTAGAAAGCGTTCCAAATGCGATTGATCAGGCTGAAATAGTGGCACAAAATATTCTAGGTGCGCAAATAGAATATGTTCCAAAACCATGGTTTTGGTCTGATCAGTACAATGTAAAATTGCAAATTGCAGGATTAAATACAGGCTTTAGCAATGTTGTAACACGAGAAACTCCAAACCAATCGGCCATTTCATTCTGGTATTATGATGATCAGATACTAATAGCGGTTGATGCCATGAATGACCCACGCGCATTTATGGTCGCAAAACGGCTTCTAGAAGCGGGTAAGACAGTGCCCAAAGAGGCTGTTAGGGATCCACAGATAGATTTAAAAACTTTTTTAACCGCGTGAGAATTATTGGTGGCAAATACAAGGGCCGCAAACTGGCCGCACTGGGAAAAGGTGACGGCCAAGCGTCCTTGCGCCCAACCACAGATAGGGTACGAGAAAGTCTCTTTAACATTTTGTCAAATGGTGGATTTGGTGAAGTTTTTGAAGGCGGCCGTGCGCTTGACCTCTTTGCTGGGACTGGAGCACTTGGGATTGAGGCCTTTTCGCGCGGAGTTCACGCTGTCTGGATGATAGACAGTGGCCGTAAAGCTAGCGAGCTAATCAATAAAAATCTCTCGCTTTTAGGTCAACCAGAGGGAATAGTTTATAAAAAATTTAATGCGTGTAGGCTTCCTCCGTTTACCAAAGAGCCTTTTAATCTAGTTTTTTTAGATCCCCCCTACCGCCAAAATCTAGGAAGCTATGCGCTTCAGAGCGCAGTACAAAATCGATGGATTGCTCCCGAGGCATTAATTGTTTGGGAAGAAAGTAGACCGATGGATGCTTTTATGGACTTTGAGGTATTGGACAGACGACAGTTTCGCGATATCTTTGTTACTATCTTACGCGCGCCAAAAGCATTATTACAATGATCACCTTGCAGGATACGAATAAAGATAAATAGGCAAATTAAGACATAAATTTAAAAGATCACGAAATTTTTTAACGAGAACCGTCCAGACGAAGCCCTATTTTCTTATTCAATAAAACGCCTATGACTATTTCATGTCGGATCAAAGTAAATATGTTGGTTTTATTTAAATTGAGTATTAGCTGTAAGTGGGGTGAAAGCGATTTTTTTTGGATAAGGTAAATATCTCATATCCAGTCGACGTCACCCCGATTGAATGCTCAAACTGCGCGGACAGGGATTTATCGCGTGTCACAGCGGTCCAGTCATCGGCCAAAACCTTTGTCTCAGGCCTGCCCAAATTAACCATCGGCTCAATCGTAAAAAACATACCTTCCTCAAGCACAGGCCCTGATCCCGGACGTCCATAGTGCAGTACGTTTGGAGGAGCATGAAATACACGACCCAAACCATGTCCACAGAAATCACGAACAACCGACATGCGTTCACCCTCTACATAGCTTTGAATCGCATGGCCGATATCTCCAAAAGTATTCCCAGGTTTGACAACCTCTATTGCCTTCAAAAGAGAGTCATGCGTCACTTGGATCAATCGTTCAACTTTGCGTGATAATTTTCCAGCAACATACATCCGCGATGTATCACCGTACCAGCCGTTCACAATCACTGTAACGTCAATATTCAAAATATCACCATCTTTTAGTTTTTTGCTACTTGGAATCCCGTGGCAAACGACATGATTAGTACTGATGCAGCTTGCGTGCTGATATCCTCGATACCCGATGGTAGCAGATATGGCACCTGCTGCTTTTACTTTGTCTTCAACAAATTTATCAAGGACTTCGGTGGTCTGCCCAGGATAGACGAGGTCGCATATTTCATCGAGAATTTGTGATGCTAGAGCACCCGCCTCATGCATACCGACAAAGTCAGCATCGCTGAACAGTCTAATACCATCTCGGGTGCGGCGGAAATTTTCACCTTGCATGATCATGAAATACCTATTCTTTAGCTGGTTGTTTATCCAATCCTAAACTGGATGACTAGTGCAAGCTAAAAATTATACGGGTAGTTTTTTATCAATTTTAATTCCATCGGGCGATAACGCACAGGAATATACCATAACCTCAATATCTTGCAGTTTAAACCTTTGGAAGGCCTTACCGTAGGCTGGATCAATATCCGATGCTATATCAAAGGCAGTACAGTCACTTCTTTGTACTAAAAAAAACAAAACAGCGCGCTTGCCGGATTTTGCAATCTTTGATAACTCTTCAAGATGCTTTAGCCCACGGCCGGTGACGCTATCAGGAAACTCAGCAAGTCCAAATTGACGCATCAGCGTCACGCTTTTAACCTCAACGAATGTATCAGGCACATTATTAATTGAACTAGACAGTAAAAAATCTATCCTGCTGCTTTTTCCATACTTAACTTCTGGACGGCAGGTGCTGAATGTATCCAAATCTTTGATCTCTCTACCAATCAAAGCTTCTTTGACAATTTTGTTTGCAGAGCCAGCATTAATGCCGGTAAAATGGCCATTATCATGCTCGACCAAATGCCAGCCATATTTCAGTTTTTTGTGAGGATCATTATTTGGCTCGACCCAGATTTTTGTGCCGGGTTGGCTGAGCCCAAGCATCGATCCCGGGTTTGGACAATGAGCAGTTACCTGCGATCCATCCTCCAATTCAATATCTGCCAAAAACCGTTTGTATCGCCGTATGAGACGCGCAGGAATAAGTGGGGTTTGAAAGCGCATGAGAAATTATTATACCCAAAGAAAATAAGTTTAAAGGAATAAGAATGTCCAATCCTTCTGCTGCTATGCTTGTGATCGGTGATGAAATCTTATCTGGAAGAACAAGGGATTCAAATATGCATTACCTTGCTGGAGAGCTGACAAAAATTGGCATCGATTTGAAAGAGGCCCGTTTTATCGCCGATGACCATGTTACAATCATGGAGACTGTTAAATCTCTATCTGCAGTACATGATCAGGTGTTTACTTCGGGGGGTATTGGACCAACACATGATGACATAACAGCCGAAGCGGTTGCAGCGGCTTTTGAAACGTCCATCAGCATAAGAGCAGATGCACGCGCCATTTTACAAGCGCATTATGATAGGCAAGGGGTCGAACTAAACGAGGCAAGATTGCGCATGGCCCGTATCCCGAAGGAAGCCAATCTTATTGATAATCCAATTTCAGCCGCTCCAGGGTTCAGTCTGAAAAATGTACACGTCATGGCGGGTGTCCCCAGTATTTGTCAGGCTATGATTGCCAGTGTATTGCCATCTTTAACGGGGGGAGCACCACTTTTGAGCCAGACGCTCAGGCTAGAGCGTGGGGAAGGAGACATAGCAGAACCGCTGAGCAAGCTTGCCAATTTATTTTCAGATGTTTTAATCGGCTCCTACCCATTTCAGAAAGATGGTAATTACGGCACTAATATTGTTTTGCGCAGCACCGATGAACATCGTATATCGCAAGCCAAGCAACAATTAAAAAAATTATTAGATTTATGATATTATCCATTCACACCCTCTTTGACGTTCTTGACCAAACATGGCCTGCAGCAAAACATATTCCACAGGATTGCTGGTGTTTGCGATTAGGCAAGGGGGGTGGCAAACGTGTTTGTGCCGCAACATTGGAGGGAACATTTGACAGCCAGTTAATTGATGCCGCCGCTCAAAATATGCATGATTTTGGCCAACCCTCTCTTTTCCTTGTTCGCGATGGTGAACATGACCTTGATGCAGCGCTAAATAGCTGCGGCTATGAAATTTATGATCCATGCAATATCTACGCGGCACTAACCGAAGAGCTCACAATTCAAAAACCTCCCCGTGGCAACATGTTCAATATTTGGGAGCCTCTCGAAATTCAAAAGGACATCTGGCGCCAAGGGGGTATTGGAGCTGCCCGCCTTGCAGTGATGGAGCGCGCAAAAGGGGCTAAGGTAAGCATTCTGATGCGATGGGACAATCACCCTGCAGGATCAGCCTTTGTTGCATTGAGTAATAAGGTAGCCATGGTACATGCATTGGAAGTTCTGCCCTATCAACGGCGCAAAGGAGTTGGGATTTGGGCAATGCGGCAGGCCGCTCTTTGGGCTCAAGATCAGGGCGCACATTCCATCAGTGCCATTTGTGCAAAACAAAATTCTGGCGCTAACGCTCTTTACTCTTCACTCGACATGCAACTTGTGGGAAGTTACCACTACCGCATCAAAAAAGAAGATTCTAATAAAATTACATAATTACAATAAGTTGGTAAATTACATTTTGAAAAATGTTTCTATACTTGTTACATAACTTGTTACAAATTGTACATTTAAATTGGATATTTTACTTGACAAAAGGCTCCTAGTGTGGTATAGCTGTCAACATAGGTTTGCAGAGATCAAAAACTCTCTGTGGTAGCTTCTGAAATTGGATAACTCAGAAACGCATTCGCTACCTTAGTTCCATTTATTCATCATTAATCAAACCTTCAGTGGAGCTTTATCTTATGGCAACAGCTATGACATTTGAAGCGTATCAAGACATACGTAAAACTAATCCTGACTTGTATTACAAACCATCAACGCAAAAACGTATGCGAGCAGACCAAGTAAAACTAGGCGATGCTTTCTTTCAGTTATCCTTTTTTTCAGCTTGGGATGCTAAACATGATAATTGATGCGGTAGACAGCACAGCACGTAAGGTTAGTGGCGCAGCACTGCAAGAGCTAATCTTAGGTAAACTGGTAGCTACATTTCCTGAAGCTAAAGATGCTTTTTCTAGCTGCCCTATGTCTGCTCACGGCGAGGACATTAGAGTTAATAAAGCTTTTCGCCAACACGTACCTATCAGCGTGGAATGCAAATATGCGTCTAAAGGTTTTAGCAGTATCAGTAACTCTCTGGCCCAAGCACACAGACAAGCACGAAGTCTAGGCTTGGTTATACCTGTAGAGCCTATGCTTTTCATACAGCAGGGTGATGAAAGACCTATGGCGGTTATGGAAGCTGATACAGCCATAGCTTTGCTGAGAAGTCAGTACGTGGCGTCTGTTGAGGGTATGCTAGATGCATATAGTTAACCTAATCAGAAAAGCAGAGGTGCGACTTCTAGAGCCTAACTTAGTGTTTCACGAAAAGGTTCAAATGGTTGTAGCTATTCTAAGAGCTAAAGGTGTTTTGAGCACAAGTAGATGCACCAGAAGTGCTGGAACGGTGGAACGCAGATGCGCTAACACCCACTGAAGCATGATCCAAATGACGTTCCTGCATGATGTTTTAGCTGGGACAGTAGTGGAACGGTGCTAGAACGCTCCCCTATCTGAACCTCTTAGCTAACCAAACAAAAAGGACACCGTATGTGCAGACAATTAAAACAACAAGTTAGGCTTTATTTAACTGATGAAGCACTTAGTTACGCCAGCCAAGAAACCAAAAAAGCAGGAACAAGCTTATCGCAAACTATAGAGTGCTTCATTCAAGAGCACCGTAAAGAGGAAGCAGACAATGCTACAAACACTACAGGCAGACCAAAATCAGCAGCTTTATTACGATGAGTCTAATAGGCTCAAATATAACCATGCTGTACCGAATAAAGACTTTGATAACGAGATCAAATCACTTGAACGTAAAGGCATAAAGTATGAGCCAGAAGCTATGTACGAACAGATAGCTTTCTTACAATCAACCTTTTATATGACAACAGGTAGTGGAAAAGATCAGCCACGCTTTAAGATTCAGAAAGACGATGATGACCTTAAGACAAATGATCAAGAGATACGTAATGCACTTGTGAGGAAGTTTAATAGTACACTCCATCCTCTTATCTCAACATATGCAGTCTGCTTTGTTGAAAGCGTAACTTGTTCTAGATACCTGCCACACTCTAAGGAACCATTTGTGGTAGATGACTTCGCAAAGTTTAGAAACTCTTACCGCCCAGCGCAGATCCAACCTACAGAAAAACTAAATAGTAGACCTCAGTTTTGGCAGGAGTTTTTAAATAGACTAATGCCACAAGATCAACTTTGCTGGCGTTGTGGTGAGGAAGCATATCCACAGCAAGTGTACTTTGAGCAAGTGCTTGCACACCGCTTACAAAAACCTGCTGATCCAATCACTGTCGCTTTACTTTTACGAGGTGACCAAGGCACAGGTAAAAACTTCTGGTGTGACGTACTTATGCAGCCCTTGGTAGGTAAGTCTAATCACCAGACGTTAGCGATGAGTGACGTAAAAGGTGAGTTTATTGCAGGACTTTATAAGAGAACGCTGACCCATATAGAAGAGATTAACTGTACAAGAGCACAGACAGCAGACCGCTTAAAGCCACTTGTTACTCAAGAAAAGGCTTATGTGCGTGACCTATATGTGCCAAAGTATGCTGCGCTAAAATACTTTCTTTTGGCACTCAGCACAAATGCACCTGATCCTATCAGAATAGAAAGAGGTGATAGGCGCTACTTTATCTGTAACTTCATTGAACACAGTAAAAGCTCTGAAGATAGTGCAGAGTTCTTTCAAAAGTTTGCTATATGGCTAGAGCAACAAGATGGTTATCAAATAATGTGTAACTGGCTGCACAGTTTAGACATCAGTGATGCTAACTTCAGAACACCGCCTATTACACAGGCCAAGCTAGACTTAATGGAACAAGAAACGTCTGCAGAAGGTAACATGCAACTTGCCAGCCTTGAGCTTTCAACAACCTACAGAGAGAATGCGTTTATGCTAAAGAGCGTTCAAGATAATTGGAAACTCTCACAGAAGAGTGCGATTACTGTGCTAAGAAGTGCTGGTTTTGAAGATGTTAAGCGGCGTTGGGTTACAGGACAAAAGCCAACAACTTTATGGATTCAAAACGCATTAATCCCTAAGATAGACGAACCTCTAAAATTAGATGTCTTCACAGACAAACGAAGCTTAAGTGTTACGCTCCGCAGCGAAACCAACAAAGACGAACACGGATTTATCTACGTGGAAGAGTAGTTTTGCAGTATTTGTATAATTATTTAAGTTACTGCTAAATATAGGTTATTAGTGGCTTTTTGCTGCGCCTTACTACCTACCTAATTTCTGGAAATAGCCACAATAAAGTGACACCTCAAATACGAAGTAAGTAGAGTTACTTCTTAGTTTTGTTCTTAGTGTCCACTTTAATACGAACAGGCGAATGATCAGCCTTCACGCTTATCGCAAAAGGTACGAGTGCGAGTACGCAAACTGCAAGTATCGCAAGTGTTTCCATCTATTTACGCCTCTTAGAATCTACTTCT
This sequence comes from uncultured Alphaproteobacteria bacterium, assembly GCA_913031285.1. Classification (GTDB taxonomy): domain Bacteria; phylum Pseudomonadota; class Alphaproteobacteria; order Rhodobacterales; family Rhodobacteraceae; genus LFER01. The sequence continues at coordinate 54,231 of CAJWEI010000016.1, forward strand.
TACACAATAAAGATGATGGCTAAACAACTAACAATCAACATCAAGAACTAAACTAAATAGCAGAAAAACAAAGTGTCGCAGGGCTAGGAGCCAGGCCCAGAAAACAACTAAATGCATTGGATAATTTTACACTAGCTGTGAAGCCCGAGTTTAAACAAAAAAGCTTAAACGAAATACTAGCTGATCTATCTGCTGCAGAGCTTGAA
>CAJWEI010000017.1 GCA_913031285.1 uncultured Alphaproteobacteria bacterium
GAAAAAAGCTGAACAGCACTCTGCGCGGGCCTTAATTTTTTTCCATAGTGCATTGGAGTGGATGCTGGTGCCTGCGGGAAAAATCCATCACTTGCGACACTTTCGTTTCAGCAACCTCGTGGCTAAATATCCCTACCATGGCAAGGCCTTTTTTATGGACAGTAAGCATGATTTCAAAAGCCTGAGTAGGGTTCTTGCTGAAAAATCGCTCGAGCACGAGAACGACAAACTCCATCGGTGTAAAGTCATCGTTCAAAAGCATCACTTTATAAAGGGGCGGACGTTTGGTTTTAGGCCGCGTCTCTACTACGACCTCCTGAGACGGATCATCACCCACTGCTGACATAAAAATCTTAACGCCCGACATAGCTCACCAACATTCAAAACCCTCTCTAATAATGACAGTATATAGAATGAGTCTAAGTGAAGAAAACCCCTTGAATCAAAGAATAGAAAATCATGCAGTAAAAGACGAGGTTTAATGTCATATTTTCAACAATTGTTTTCAAAAACATAAAAAGAACATGACCAAAAAATAAAGAACATGTCTTTTGTAACGCTCATTTTGTAGCCGTTTTAGAAACAAACCCAAAATATGCTATAAAAACTATCCTAAAGGTCAAAAAATGTTAAAAATTGAATACTTTATTATATTTATAAATTGTGTTACAACTATATTTAAAAATTAAATCGAGAAAACTCGGTAATTTGAGGCAGATAAGGAAAGTCTTCATGAGCAGAAGGCAAAAAAAGCTCCGTAGGGTTTGGCTTTTTATCATCGCGACCATTTGGATGGTCATAATTCTCCCGCTGAGTGCGCTTTCGGCGCCGTACGCCGCGTTGGTCATAGATGCAAGAACTGGGAAAACACTGCACTCTGAGAATGCAGATATGAGGTTGCACCCAGCTTCCTTAACTAAAATGATGACGCTATATGTCGTTTTTGAAGCGATTGAAAATGGCGAAATATCAGCTAACAAAATGATAAAAATTTCACGGAAAGCAGCATCCGAACCACCAAGCAAGCTGGGCCTTAGAGCCGGCCAAAAGATTCGGCTGCGCTATCTCATACGTGCAGCCGCAGTAAAGTCAGCAAATGACGCAGCAACAGCTCTTGGCGAAGCTATCGAAGGCTCGGAAGCTGCTTTTGCGCGCCGGATGAATAGAACGGCCAAAGCACTCGGTATGACGCGAACGACCTTCAAAAATGCGCACGGTCTTACGGAAAATGGTCATAAGTCGACTGCACGGGATATGACAACACTGGGTCGTCACCTATTTTATGATTTTCCAGGCTACTATCATCTTTTCAAACGTCAGAGCATCAATGCTGGGATGAAATCTGTTCGTAATACTAACCGCCGCCTTTTACAAAATTATTCAGGTGCTGACGGAATAAAAACGGGCTATACGAATGCTGCTGGCTTTAATTTGGTCGCCTCTGCACAACGAGGCAACGAACGTATTATTGCAACAGTGTTTGGAGGCCGTTCAACCTCAACCCGCAATGCACAAGTGAAAAAGCTTCTAACTCTAGGGTTTAAGAAAGCACCTTCCAACATACGCACGACAAAGCCGAAAAAGCCAAATTATGCTAATATAGATGGGGTGGGTAGGATTGTGCGTCTAAAAACTGCTGTCAGCAAAAGTCTCAGACCACAAGCTAGACCCGGATCCTTTTCAAGCTCGCTATTTTTGGCTTCAGACAATCTAAAAAGTGGGATCTCACATGCCCTGACGCTTGCGCATGCCACTGATAAGGGTTCCTCCGTCAACATCCCAATGACCGGACTTTTAAGCATTCTACAAAGTGCGCCTGCAGTACCAGAGATTGTAACGCGTCTATCGACATCTGGTGGGCGGGACTGGGCGATTAATGTGGGTCGCTTCTCAAGCCGGTATGCGGCTGAAAAAATGCTTTTGAAGACCGCTTTAGCTGAAATAGACACATTAGAAGGATCGTTGCGCAAAGTCGTGAAAAGCAAGCTTGGATTTGAGGCGAATTTTGTTGGGCTGAACGAAGCGGCGGCTGACCGCGCCTGCAGGCGTCTCAAGGTGAGAAATGTAAACTGCAATATTTTGGGACCAACCTAAACAACGCGCAGCCGCGCAATACCTGACTAAGTGTGATTTGCCTTCTGCCAGCGCTTTTGCTTAGCCGCTTGGTGCGCTTAAAGTAGCCAGCATAAGTTTTTTACTGTAATTACTTTTCGGTGCGTCAAAGATTTTATCGGCCGCCCCTTGCTCGACAACATCACCATCCTTCATAACCAAAACATAATGCGACATAGCCCGTACAACTTTAAGATCATGACTGATAAAAAGATAAGCCAACCCATATTTTTTTTGCAACTCACGCAGTAAGTCTACGATCTGTACTTGAACCGTCATATCCAATGCTGATGTTGGCTCGTCCAACACCACAAGCTTAGGGCGCAATACCATTGCTCTCGCAATAGCAATTCTTTGTCGCTGACCACCAGAAAATTCATGCGGATAACGATGCATCAAGTCAGGATCCAGCCCAACTTCGATCATCATCTGCCGAACCAGTTCTTCAAACGAGTGACCACTTGGAGCACCATGCACTTCTAGGCCCTCTTCGATGATCTGTGCGCAGGTCATGCGTGGTGATAGCGATCCGTATGGGTCTTGAAAAACAATCTGCATATCTTGGCGCAAAGCACGCAGTTCCCGTGTCTTCAGGCTCCTTAAGTTCTTGCCTTTAAAAGCTATGTCTCCTCTTGAAGCAATCAAACCCATGATGGCCATCGCGAAAGTAGATTTTCCTGAACCACTCTCACCAACAATACCGATTGTTTCGCCTGCTCTAATAATGAGAGAGGCATTATTCACAGCCTTCACATTACCGACTGTTCTTTTCAAAAATCCTTTCTGGATTGGAAACCAGATACGGACATTTTTTGTTTCAATAATAATGGGTGCATCTCTAGCAACCGGATCAGGAGCCCCGACAGAATGCGCGCTTAGAAGTTTCTGAGTGTAGGGATGCTGCGGATTTGCAAAAATATCTTGTGTTTGGCCCGTTTCAACAATGGTACCATTTTGCATCACACAAACCCGATCGGCAATTTGCCCCACGATTCCAAGGTCATGAGTGATAAACAACATGCTCATGCCTTCGTTTCGCCGCAGATCAGCAAGCAAACTCAGAATTTGCGCCTGTATAGTCACATCAAGCGCCGTTGTAGGCTCGTCCGCGATTAAAAGCTTAGGCCCGTTTGCAAGCGCCATCGCAATCATAACGCGTTGCCGCTGACCACCCGACAGTTGGTGCGGATAAGCACCCATCCGCTCCATCGCACTCGAAATTCCAACACGTTGCAAAAGATCAAGAACTCGTCGATCTGCTTCGGCGCCATACAAACCTTGATGCAACTCGATGGATTCTAGCAACTGCTTTTTGATCGTATGTAGCGGGTTCAATGATGTCATAGGTTCCTGAAAAATAAAACTGACGTCATTGCCACGAATACTTTGCAAAAGCTCCCGAGAAGCACCAACCATTTGCTGATCTTCGTATGTTATAGAGCCTTCGATTTCAGCGCTTGTGCCAAGCAAAGACACCGTGCTTAGGGCCGTTACAGATTTTCCAGACCCACTTTCTCCCACAATTGCCAGAACCTCGCCTCGTCCCACTTCAAAACTGATCCCCTTGACCGCATCTATAACTTTACCGTCTTGAGCAAAGCGAATTTTTAAGTCTTGCACTTCAAGAACTGGCTTCACTGAAAAGTCTTTCTCGGATCGAACGCATCCCGCACGCCTTCGAATATGAATACCAGCAGTGCTAGCATTATAGCAAAAGTAAAAAATGCACTAAATCCAAGCCATGGCGCTTGTAAGTTCTGCTTTGCCTGCAGCGTCAATTCTCCCAAAGAAGGCGCTGACGAAGGAAGCCCAAAGCCTAGGAAATCCAAACTTGCCAAAGAACCAATCGTCCCTGTTACGATAAATGGAAGAAAGGTAAGGGTAGCGACCATAGCATTGGGTAGCATATGTCGAAACATGATTTTCCAATTGCTTACACCAAGGGCGCGAGCGGCCCGCACGTATTCTAAGTTTCTAGCCCGCAGAAATTCCGCACGAACCAATCCAACCAGACCAACCCAGCCAAACAGGACAGTCAGAAAGACTAAAAGCCAGAACCCACGCCCCAGTATAGCAAACATAATAATGATCACGTAGAGCGATGGAATTCCGCCCCAAATCTCAATGAACCGCTGAAACAATAGATCGGTCAAGCCACCAAAGAAGCCCTGCACAGCCCCTGCCACAATACCAATAAGACTTGAAAGCGTCGTAACAATAATTGTGAATATAATCGAAAGGCGAAATCCATATATGATCCGCGCCAAGACATCTCGCTTGGTATCATCTGTCCCCAGAAGATTTTGAGAATTAGGCGGCAGGGGTGCAGCTCCAGGACGTTCGACAGATGTATCATAAGAATAAGGAATAAGTGGCCATAACGACCATCCCTTATAATAGCCCTCTTTCGTCTCATCAAAAAGACCTCTGTCTATTTGAAGGATCACTTTCTCCGGGCTATCGAAACAAATTTCTAATCCACCACTACGGATCAAGCATTTCACAACAGGGTCATTGTAAACAGCCTCAGTCTTAAAATCACCGCCAAAGGTGGTCTCTGGATAAAAACTGAAAAGGGGCGTATAGAATCCACCTCTATATTTGACAAAAAACGGTTTATCATTGGCGATGAACTCTGCGAAGAGCGACAAAACAAAAATTATTGAAAAAATTATCAAGGACCAAAACGCACGTCGGTTTGCCCGAAAATTGCGCCATCTGCGCTGTCCGAGCGGTGAGAGATTGATCATCCGTCCCGCCTTTCAAAATCTATTCTAGGATCGACAAATACATACATTAGGTCAGAAATGATACCAACGACAAGCCCCATCAGCCCAAAAACGAAAAGTGTTCCAAAGATTACAGGATAGTCGCGCGCTACGGCCGCCTCAAACCCCATGCGCCCCAAACCATCAAGAGAAAAGATCGTTTCGATGATCAAAGAGCTTCCAAAGAAAACACCAATGAAAACGCTAGGGAAGCCCGCAATGACAATAAGCATCCCGTTGCGGAAGATATGGCCATAGAGCACCCGCCGGTCGCTTAATCCTTTGGCACGCGCTGTAGTTACATACTGTTTTTGAATTTCATCGAGAAAACTATTCTTTGTCAAAAGAGTTAGTGTTGCAAATGCCGAAATCGTAGAAGCCAGAACAGGTAATGCAATGTGCCAGAAATAATCAACAATCTTACCACCATGTGAGAGTTGATCAAAGTTTTCAGACGTTAGCCCTCGAAGTGGAAAAATCTGATAATATGACCCTCCTGCGAACAGAACCAAAAGCAAAATTGCGAATAAAAAAGCAGGAACCGCATAAGCAACTATGATGATAGAGCTAGTGATTGTGTCAAAACGCGTTCCATCCTGAACCGCCTTTCTAATGCCCAATGGGATCGACACAATATAAGCAATGAGAGTGGACCAAAGCCCGAGCGATATTGAAACTGGCATTTTTTCAATTACTAGATCAAACACGCTTATGGACCTGAAATAACTTTCACCAAAGTCAAAGCGCATATAACTCCACATCATCAATATAAAACGCTCAACGGGTGGCCTATCAAATCCGAACTCTTTTTCAAGTTCGGCTATAAATTCTGGTGGCAAGCCACGTGCGCCAATGTAGTCTTCACTGGCTTCATTCGCGCCACCGGAATCGCCGCCAGAGCCAGCAAAACTTTCAAAGACATCGCCTTGGCCTTCTATATTGGCGATTATTTGCTCGATCGGACCGCCAGGAACAAACTGTACCATGGCAAAGTTTATTACTAAAATCCCAAACAACGTCGGAATGATAAGCAGCAATCTCCGCGCGATGTATGCGCCCATATTCTATTTACCTCAGTATACCAGCAGCTTTCAAAGCATCAGCCTTTTCTGAATTATACCACCAATAGTCCAACTGACCCAAGGCATAAGGTGCAATGATTTCAGGATGCTCATAGATATCCCAGTAGGCTACGCGATGCGTGGCATTATACCACTGTGGCACCCAAAATCGGTAGGCTCGTAGGGCGCGATCAAGCGCTCGAACACTTGTTTTCAATGTATCTTTCTCTGTGGCATTTACAACATGCTCAATAAGCGCATCAATACCATCAGACTTAATCCCCATAGAATTAAAAACGGATTCGTCGGCCGTTTGAGATCCAAAATACTGCTTGAGGCTTGATCCCGGTTCCAAACTCATTGGGAATTGGTCGGTTATGATATCGAAGTCAAAATTGCGCGTACGGTCAGTATATTGAGCTGGATCCACTCGATTATAAACAGCATCCAATCCCACAGCTTTCAGATTTTCGACAAACGGCAAAACAACTCGGTCAAAAGCAGGGCTGCGTTCGAGCAGCTCTATCTTGAGAGTTTCACCTTCAGCATTTCGCCGCAAACCGTCTTCTCCAACGCTCCATCCCGCTTCATCCAGTAAGTCGGACGCTACCTTTAGGTTTTTACGATCAGCCGCCCTTTGCCCAGAGGAAACTGCCATAACAGCGTTATCGGTTAAGATGCCATCAGGCAGCTTATCTGCAAGGGGTGCTAACAAAGCACGTTCCCCGTCAGTTGGTTTTCCCGTTGCGGCAAAATCGGAATTTTCCCAGAACGAATGAACCCGCGCGTATTGCCCGTAAAAAAGAGACTCGTTAGACCATTCAAAATTAAAAAGGTATCCTAACGCTTCCCTGACGCGGATATCTGCAAATTGAGGCCGCCTAAGGTTCATCGCAAAACTCTGGCCTGTGGCGATACCGCCATCAGGTAATATTTTTTTTATCACATGGCCATTATTTAGTGCAGGGAAGTCATATCCTGTCGCCCATGTTTTTGAAGAGTTTTCCAACTTAAAAGTGTAGGCCCCGGATTTGAATCCCTCAAAAGCGGCGTTTCCATCTGCAAAATACTCATAGCGAATATAATTAAAGTTGTTGCGTCCTTGGTTTATAGCAAGGTTCTCTCCCCAGTAATCCGGATTACGTTTATATTTTACCCACCTGTTGATCTCGTAAGTATCCAATAAATAGGGTCCAGATCCGATTGCTGGCTCCATTCTACTTTCTTCGAGACCAGCATCAGTTTTTTTGAACCAAGCCTGGGACATCACAGGAAGTCCACCAGGCAAAGATATCCTATCTCTTTCGGGTGAGCCGTCTACAAAATTATATTTAATTTTATGCGTTCCAAGAACTTCCGCACTCTCAACGATTTGTGCCAGTACAGCTCTGTAACTTGGCAATCCTTCATTCAGAAATAGTTCATAAGTGAATTTGGCGTCTTCTGCCGTCACAGCACTTCCGTCGGAAAAGCGCGCCTCTGGCCGAATATGGAAAACCACCCAAGAGAGGTCTTCTGGGTACTCGATACCACCAGCCAAAAGTCCATAAAGGCTACCAATTTCATCTGCTGTCTCACTCATCAAGCTTTCGTAGGGAGCGGATGCCAGCGCCGCAGACCGCCCTTTACGTGAATACGGGTTCATGGAGTCAAATGTGCCAAAGGCCCATGCTGAAATCTCTCCACCCTTTGGAGCTTTCGGATTGACGTAGTCTAAATGTTTAAAGTCAGCGGGGTATTTCATACTGCCAAAGTAAGAATAACCGTGGCTCTTGATCACGTTACTGTCTGCCTTCGCGAAGGCTGTGGATAGTAGCACCAAAACACTGGCCAGCACTGCGACGGAGATCATCAACGGACGCCTATCGACCAAGGCTGTTTTACACGCGTTAAAAAATATTTTTGAATTCATGACTACGATCTCCCTTACCCGCATTTTCATTTATTGTAGGCTAAGATGTTTATTTGCCCACGACCCAGTGATATGTCACAAAGCATTTACCAAAAAAAACGGGGTTTTAACAGCCACAGGTCACCAGCTTAGTAAAAGATACATTTTCGATTATTCAATTGACTGTAGGTAGGCGATTACATTGGCTCTGTCTTGCGGTTTTTTCAGACCAGCAAATCCCATTTTGGTGCCCGGCGCATACGATTTTGGATTTTCCAGAAATCCATTTAGGTTTTCTACCGTCCAAACATCCGCAACGGCCACAAGAGCGCCAGAGTACCCGTAACCTTCCACTGCGCTGACGGTACGATCAACAATACGATACAGGTGTGGACCCGTACCCTTGGCGCCATCCTCAACTTTATGGCAGGCTTTACACTTTCCAAAAACCTTCGATCCCTTTCCCAAGTCCGCATCAATCAATAGCTGCGCGAAATCCACGGCTGGTTCGTTAGCTTCAACCTCTGGCTCTTCATCAACAACTATCTCATAGCCAGACGCATGTTTTTCACCATGGCCATCACCCGCATGATAAAGCTCTTCTGCCACCCAATTTCCCAAAAGAAATACTAGCAAAGACCCGCAAAAACCACCAGTAATTTTGGTGAGCGTCATAGTGTCAAGCATTGCCCGATCTCCAGTTTTATTCAATTAGAAGCTATCTACTCGCTTCTGCTTAGATTATGCAAGGTGTAGAAGACGCGACCAAACGACCAAATATTAAAAAAAGAGAGTAACATGACCAACCGTATCGCATTTCAGGGCGCTTTGGGCGCTTATTCTGAAGAAGCCTGCCGTGCAGCGCGTCCCAATATGACGCCTCATCCATGTAGTACTTTCGAAGATATGATCGGTGCAGTGCGAAGTAACGAAGCCGACTTGGCCATGGTTCCCGTTGAAAATTCAACCTACGGTCGAGTGGCGGATATCCATCGTTTGCTGCCCGACTCCGGATTGCATATTGTGGACGAAGCTTTCATCCGTGTCCGCATTAGCTTGATGGCCCTTCCAAAGGCAAAACTCCAGGATATCAAGAAAGTACGCGCCCACATGGTGCTTTTACCGCAAGCGCGTAGCTTTCTTGAAACGCATGGTATAGAACCTATTGCCGCCGCCGACAGCGCAGGAGCCGCATCCAAATTGGCAGAAACACAAGACTTGACTTGTGGCGTTCTGGCCAGTCAATTGGCCGCAGAAACTTATGGATTGAACATTCTAGCAAGCAATATTGAGGATCACGGTCACAATACGACACGTTTTCTTATTATGTCACGAAAGCCTGATCTGACAAAACGTGGGACAAACAAAATGATGACTACTTTTGTTTTCCAAGTGCGCAATATTCCTGCAGCTCTTTACAAAGCGATGGGCGGATTTGCCACCAATGGGGTGAATATGCTCAAACTTGAAAGTTACATGCTTGGTGGATCATTTACGGCAACTCAGTTTTATGCTGACGTAGAAGGCCATCCAGACGACGCAAATGTGCGACGTGCTCTCGAGGAACTCGACTATTTCTCCACTGACATAAAAATTCTCGGCGTTTATCCTGCCCATCCACACCGACCATAATTAGATCAAAAACATCTAACGATCTATCTTAATCAGCTTAGGTCTAAGTTTTGCAAAGTATCTGCCAAACTAAATTGGAACTGTACGCTGAATCTAAAACAGCCCAGTTTCATTTACTGAACGCTCAGGCGCACCGTGACCAACTTAATTTAATGGATATAAGTGCCCTGAGTGTGGATCTCTGAAAGCAATAAAACAAATAATTCCACTTAAAAAAATCTTGTTCATCGACTTGCGTCCAAGGTTACATGACATCGCAGTGCCTTTACCAAATTCTCTGGACCCAATAAGCGCCGAGGGCTGGCCTTCCCTCAATTTACATAAGCTGCTCCAACGTAAGCCACATGCTGCGCTTATCGACGCCTGTATTCCGATAAATGCGCTGCCCCAAATTGTTTGGCGCTCGTTCCGCCCAAAATAAGAAAATCTATTCGAGCAAAAAAGCCTGTGCAATCTACTCAGCTCGAGTTAAAAGAAAATTTTATCAAATGCCGCTCGAAAATATTAACTCTTTGAATTCTTTAATCTAGCGAATCCGCAAGCCAATGTTTCAAAAGAAACTGAGCGATTGATCCAAACCTTGCTGGACGCACTTTTGCGTCTTTGTTAAAAAATGCCTCCATCAGATCAGATTTTGAAATCCAAATAGCATCATCCAATTCGTTTGGATCAATCTTTATATTGGTATTCAACGCATTACCGTGACAGCCAATCATAAGAGAATTTGGAAAAGACCAAGGCTGTGACGCAAGATAAGAAACCTCGCCAACTGCAATACCACTTTCCTCCAAAACTTCGCGACGTACTGCAGCTTCAATTGTTTCGCCCGGTTCCAGAAACCCGGCCAAAAGTGAATACATACCATCAGGCCAATTCGGTGACCTACCTAAGAGGACTCTATTCCCTCGTGTTATAAGCATTATCACAACTGGATCCGTTCTTGGAAAATGGCTAGTCTTGCAGCCCTCACAACTTCTTTGCCAACCAGACATTCTAATTTGTGATTTTTGTCCACATTTTGAACAGAATTGATGCGAATTATGCCAGTGAAACAGCGCTTTGGCCGAAGCGGCCAATTCTGCATCTCTGGTTGTAAATGTCCCCATATAAGCGCGCAATTCACAAAACACAGAATTCTCACTAAAGGCCGGATGATGTTGCTCGGTAGGATCAAAAAAAACGTTTGGATCAGGAACTTTTTCGTCAGCGGGCGTCCAATTAGAAATATCACATGCGAAAATTTTAGCGCCCTCGTCATAACCGAGGAAAATCCACAGCCCCTCCGACAAAGCAGCATTAAGCACACTAGTCCTCAGAAGTCTGACTTCTCCCATTTTTTCAATTAGAACTCTACCCCGCCAAAGTACGATCGCGCTGTCACCCGATTTCGGCAATCCAGCTTTAGTGCCGCGAATGTGGGCCGCTCGATCAAGGCCAGAACCTCCAAATGTTACAGTCTCTGCCAATTTCATAAAAAAATCCACCCGTTTCAGTAAACTAATGGCACGAAGACTTTAACTGGGCAATCTTTCAGTTCACGGCACTTGCGGTTTTATTTGAAAACTCTTAGGAAGTCTCTGAGAGGTTGGCGCGGGCAGGCACCTCGCCAAGCCGGTCAGATCCGGAAGGAAGCAGCCGTAACGAGACCCGCTTGGGTCGTTGTCCGGCCTCTCACCCTTTATCCTTTGCAGAAGTAGAAAGTTTCTTGATAATATATCGCACCTCCGGGTTGACGCCTGAAAAGTCCACCAACCTATTTTTTTGAGCAACAGTCGCTAAATGAATTTTTTCGAGATTTTTAGATTGACAAATTTATCACTTTTTGAGCTTGGGTGGCCAGAATATTTTGCACTGTAAAACAATCCGCAATTGGCTAATTTACCCAACAGAGTAACAGACATACGCCGTCCCCACGTCGACGTGCTTGGGCTCCATGGTCTCAACTGGAACTGAGACTAGACCAGAACACTGGCGCTTATGCGGTGGGCGATTAAGCTCTTCATGGGCAGCGCTTGCACCAAGTTCTCGACCGTAGGAGTTTGGTCAGCGAGGGAGCCGCAGGCGAAAGTGGTAGCCATTCGTTTATCGCGGCAAATGTCGACACCTTGACCATTGTCAAAGGCTTCAATGATTATTTTCAATTGGCGCGATTCGAATGGCATCCCGCAACGAGCATCGCCGACGCCGTACTTCCTTTGGTCGTGCTAACAAAATCCGATTTATCACCAGTTTCCAATGAATTTCACACGCTAGCAGAAAACTTATCAACTTTGCTGCACGCGATTGCGCTCCATACTGGCGAATTTGGAGATGTTATGCCGCTTCGCCCCTGGTTTAACTAGAGGCAAACTGTGGCGCTTGTCGGCTTGTCAGGGATGCGCGAACTGAGGTTCTCAAGGTCCAGCGAGGGTATCCAAGCAGTTTTTGCCCATCTGGTTGCCGTGGCACAGCGGTGCCTATTCAAAGACTGCCGGCACGCCAGCGGACCGAGTTGCGCAGTATAGATGCCAATATAAAAAAAGCTGACTGCAGACCGCTTGCAGCATTGGCGAAATTTACGGCATAAAAATTTTTATTTTAATAGCAGGCGAGCTAAATTGCGGGTTGCAAAAACGTAAATCAAAGGAGAAAAACAAACGTCAGGAATCTAAAACAAAATTGTTAACCGTTACAATTAAACGAAATCAACGCCCTGTGCTGCCCAGTATTTCTACGCCCAGAATTCAACTGTAAAAAATACAAAAAGGAGCATGGCACACAATCGTTCGAGCGCGTAATCTGGCGATTCATCCACCTCACACATCAGCCGCATCAACGTCATGCCTGAAGGTCCACTTCCATCATAGCAATGTGCCAAAGTATGGCCCTTATCGCTTAGAATCTGATTTACCAATTGCGATTGCCTGTTCCACAAAGACATGCCTGCTCCAGATGGTACACCAAAATCAACAATTGGGCATCGGAGCCATTTGATCCCAGTCTGGACAAGGTCGTCTGGAAATGTAGCCGTTCTGGCACGCTGTAATTCTGCCAGAGGCCTCATAGTCAGAACCAACGTCAGCTGCCAGTCCACCCAATGCTGCAAATCAGCCTTATAATCGCCCAACTAGCGAGGCATAAGACAAATGCCCAGCACCCCAGAGGCAAGGCTGCTTTGAAAGCTATAAAGCATTGATCCCTTTTTACTGCCCAAAGGAAATCATTCCCTAGACCTTAACCCATCGAGGCATTAGGCTAGGCTGATCATAACCTTAAAAGGGGCTCCATGTCAGAAATTTCTTCCAAAGGCTATCAAGTTCTTGCGCGCAAATACCGCCCAGAAACCTTCGCTGACCTGGTAGGGCAAGAAGCTATGGTGCGCACTCTAAAAAATGCCTTCGACGCAGATCGGATAGCACAAGCGTTTATTATGACCGGGATCCGTGGAACGGGTAAAACGACCACTGCGCGGATCATTGCCAAGGGCATGAATTGTATCGGTCTAGATGGCAACGGGATGGCCACGACCGAGCCTTGTGGATCATGTGATAATTGTACTGCGATTATGGAGGGACGTCATGTAGACGTCATGGAAATGGACGCCGCGAGCCGCACTGGTGTTGATGACATCCGTGAAATAATTGAAAGCGTGCACTACCGCGCAGCAACAGCCCGCTATAAGATATACATCATTGACGAAGTACATATGCTTTCGACAAATGCCTTTAATGCGCTTTTGAAAACGCTCGAAGAACCCCCTGAGCACGTGAAATTTATTTTTGCGACAACCGAAATTCGCAAAGTTCCCATAACAGTATTATCAAGGTGCCAGCGTTTTGACCTACGTCGGATCGAGCCCGAAGTAATGATTGCGCTATTACAAAAAATTGCAGCGTCTGAGCACGCCAATATAGCCAAAGACGCTTTGGCTTTGATCACACGCGCAGCAGAAGGATCTGCGCGCGATGCTACATCTTTGCTAGATCAGTCTATCAATCACGGCGCAGGGGAGACAACCGCGGATCAGGTCAGAGCGATGCTGGGACTTGCTGACCGTGGGAGGGTCATGGATTTGTTTGAGATGATCATGCGAGGCGATGCGAATTCCGCTCTTGGTGAGCTTAACGCACAGTATTCCGACGGTGCTGACCCGCTGGCGGTTTTGCGCGATCTTGCCGAAATTACACATTGGGTTTCAGTGGTAAAAATTACACCAAATGCTGCTGACGATCCAACCATTTCTCATGACCATCGCACTCGGGGACAAGAGTTTGCTCAAGCACTGCCCATGCGCGCTTTGACAAGGGCTTGGCAAATGCTTTTAAAAGCTCTGGAAGAAGTTGCTAGCGCGCCCAATTCAATGATGGCTGCCGAGATGGCAATTATTAGGCTAACCCATGTTGCAGATCTTCCAACGCCTGATGAATTAGTTAAAAAATTACAAGACTTTTCACCCACCACAGTGCCAAACAGCAGCCAGACCAAAAGCGAGCTGGGTGGCCAATTATCCCCGCCTACTCAAACTCAGCCTAATACTTCCATGCAAATTGCAAATCCCACACTCGACTCAGGTTTTAACGCATCTGCTTATAATGCATCTCGCCCTAATTTGTCTGGTGCAAGTACGGCGCTGGCCCTTCTCAATGAGCAAGCTTTTGAGCTGTTTCCAACATTTGAGCATGTTGTGAATTTTATTCGGGAACAAAGGGATATAAAATTACTGGTAGATGTTGAATCCTGCATTCAACTGGTTGAATACAGCCCAGGTCGCATCGAATTTGAACCGACTGAGACTGCGCCTAGAGACCTTGCTCAGACACTTGGTAGCAAACTGCAAGCATGGACTGGGGTCAGGTGGGCGATCAGCCTTGTCAGTGCAGGTGGCAAGCCGACGATTGATGTTAAGCGGCAGGCCAAAAAAGCTAACCTCAAAGAATTAGCAGCCGCCCATCCTATGGCACAAGCAGTTTTCTCAGCCTTCCCCAAAGCAATAATTTCTGATGTTAAGACACTTCAGGCGATCACTGCACAAGCTCAGGTGGACGCGCTTCCAGAGGTTGATGATGAATGGGACCCTTTCGAAGAAAATTAAAGAATTTCTTTCAAGGCAGACCCTTGTATATAGGCAAACCAAATGAATTAACAAAAAACCGTATTTGAATTTTTTTTGTATTTAAGTTTCAATATTTTTGCATAGGGTAGTAATGTCGGAAGTCTTCGTGATTAAAACCTTTCAAAACACTAAACTGGACGAACCCGAATACAAACTCCAAGGAAGACTCGTATTCTTTCAGTCTGGCCTTTAATACTAGCAAACTTAAGGAGATATCATGTACAAGTTCTTAATAGCTTTATTTACTCCGCTTATATTGGTCTGCACCCCTTGTTTCGCAGATTTTCCAGAAAAAAATGTTGTTTACCAAATTACTTTTTCACCAGGCGGCGGCTCAGACGTAAGAGCTCGCCATCAACAACCACATCTTGAAAAGGAACTCGGGGAAAAAGTTGTCATCCAATATAAGCCTGGGGCTGGCGGATCTATTGGATGGGCCAATTTAGTCAAGCAGAAAGCTGACGGATATTTTATGTCGGGTATTAATATCCCACACATCATTTTGCAGCCATTAGCTCGAAAGCCTGGGTACGAGACAGAAGAAATTGTACCGGTTGTTCTATTCCAACAGATACCCTTTGGTTTAACAGTTCTTCAAGATTCACCTTTTGAAACACTAGACGACCTTATTAAATTTGCTAAAGACAATCCTGGGGGTCTTACTATCGGTGGTTCTGGGACTTGGGATGCAACACATATAGCGAACTTGCAATTTAATATGATGGCAGACATTAAAACTACCTATGTGCCACACAAAGGGGGAAAGCCTAAACAAACATCATTACTTGGCGGTCACACAATGGCTAGCTGGTTCGGACCTAACGAAAAAATGCCGCATGGCGATAAAGTACGGACACTCGCGTATGCTACTGAGAAGCCGATACAAGTAAGCCCCGACGTGCCTACATTTAAATCCTTCGGATACCCTCTCTACTCTTCGGTCTATCATGGAGTCGGAGTACCAAAAGGAACTCCAAAGGAGCACATTAAGGTACTCGAAAAAGCATTCCTAAAAATTGCTAATCTGGACGAGACAAAAAAAGTAAAATTAAAAGTTGGTATTATGCCAATAGCGCTCGACTCAGGATCAGCACAAAAACTAATTGCTGAAAAAAAGATTGCATGGGAGCCGATTGTTAAGAAATTCTCAAAATAGATCTCTGCCGGAAAATTAAAATGGAGCAGTTTTAAGTGCCAGAAGGGATAATCAACGGCCTGTTACAAGCCGTAGAAGGATGGAACCTGCTGTTGATTATTTTGGGCACATTACTAGGAATTCTTTTTGGGTCTATGCCTGGTCTAACAGCAACTATGGGCCTAGCTCTATTAGTCCCGTTCACTTTTGGAATGGAACCTGCAGCTGGGTTAATAATGCTAGCTGGCATATATGTTGGAGCAATGTACGCAGATGCGATACCCGCAATTTTAATAAATACACCCGGCACTCCCGCAGCTATCGCAACCACATTTGATGGATTTCCTTTAGCACAAAAAGGAAAAGCTCAGGAAGCTTTGGTGACTGCGGCGTTAGCGTCATTTTTTGGTAGCATTCTGGCAAATATAGTCCTTGCAACGTTAGCAGAGCCACTTGCTGAACTGTCACTAAAATTTGGGCCGCCAGAGTATTTTTGGTTAGGTATTTTTGGTCTTACAATTATCTCTGTTTTATCCAGCGGAAGCATACTCAAGGGTTATCTTACTGGCTTTCTTGGCCTCATTCTCTCTGCAGTAGGCATGGCATCTCTCTCCGGCGATGTTCGGCTTACTTTTGGTTTCCCGGAGTTACAAAGTGGTATCTCTTTGGCCGGTGCCCTAATTGGGTTTTTCTGCTTACCTGAAATCCTGTCTACAATAATTGGTAAGGGCAGGGAGACCTATACTGGAGAAAAAATTCGCCCTAGCATGAAAATTCTTTTTGATACTTTCTTTGCTCTTGTAAAGATGCCCTTTTTATTGATCAGATCGGCCCTGCTAGGTCTAGTGGTAGGAATAGCGCCCGGTGCTGGGGGCAATATCGCCAGCATGGTCTCTTATAGTGAAGCCACACGCTGGGATAAAAATCCCGAGGAGTTTGGCAAAGGAACAATAAAGGGGGTAGCTGCATCTGAGGCCGCTAACAGTGCAATGGCGCCAGGATCATTAATCCCACTCCTTACACTTGGAATACCAGGATCACCTCCTGCAGCTATAATTCTAGGTGCTCTTATGCTGCATGGAATGCAACCAGGGGTTGAACTTTTTTCAACTTATGGAGGGATCACTTACACATTTATGATGGGACTATTTGTGGCAGCTTTTGCAGTATTAGTCTTTGGATCCATTGGATCTTTTCTTTTCAGTCGTTTGATTACTATCCCTGCAAAATCTCTGGCTCCTGTCATACTTTTAATGACAGTTTTAGGTTCATACGCAATACGAAATAATCTCCTTGATGTTTGGGTTATGCTTATTTTTGGGGGTATTGGGTTCTTTCTTAACAAACTCCTCTATCATCCTGCCCCACTTGTCCTCGGATTTATCTTAGGGCCCTACATAGAAGAAGGGCTTGTTCAGTCGACAATGATTGGTGGGGCAAAGGGTGGTGTAGTTCTCTACATGATAAGCAGCCCAATAAGCATCGTTCTTATAGGACTATGCGTCGTTACTGCATTGTGGCCAATACTTTTTAGAAATAACACTTCCAGAAGCACACCAACAGGCGCTTCAACAAGAAGTGACGGCGCTATTAACGCTGACATTGTGATGGGAGTAATTACCCTTTTCATCGCCGCGATTGTCGTCTGGTCAATTCGTGATCTAAGTTTTTACGGAGTTCTTTTCGTCAATTTTTGTATTTTCTGTATCGCTATCCTTGGGATGACGGTCGTGCTTACAGGTTTCTTTTCACCAAAAAGAATAAATGTCTTTGAAAACTCGTTAGAACGAAATCGGGTAATTTCAGGTTTTTTAATTATAACAGGATTTATTTTATTTATTCAGTTTTTAGGTTTTTTTATAAGCAGCCTATGCTTTGTTACCATTATGCATTCGTATCTGAATAAGGATAAGATGAATGCAAGGAATGCTTTACTGTCCTTGATCCAGTCTGCTCTGGTTACTTCTTTAGCCTATTACTTATTTTCTAAGCTGCTTTTGGTACCATTACCTGTTGGTGTGCTGTTT
This sequence comes from uncultured Alphaproteobacteria bacterium, assembly GCA_913031285.1. Taxonomy (GTDB): domain Bacteria; phylum Pseudomonadota; class Alphaproteobacteria; order Rhodobacterales; family Rhodobacteraceae; genus LFER01. The sequence continues at coordinate 17,719 of CAJWEI010000017.1, forward strand.
AATTCCTAAATCACTAGGCGTGATGAACTATATTAAAAAGATCTCCATTTTAAAAAAAGGTAAGTATTTATCAACGTTGCGCAATAGACGTAGAATTTGCTAGCGCAACCGAGTTCTAAAGCTTCCTGAGTCAAAAATCAGTCGGTGCGCCGCCTTCGGTCCTCCGCCGTTGAACAAAGTCTGAAAGCTATTGCTCAACAGCTGGACATATAGGTGGAGCTTCAAATTCCTCCATAATTCGATTAAACACATAATGAGCCCTTTCCGCAATCCACATGGCACCAGCAACCTCCCAAGTCTCATAATTCCGCCAATGTGATAGAAATGGCTGATAGAAAGCAGTTTCATATCTGTCTTGTCTATGCAGAATCCCAAAGAAATGACCAACTATGCCAACCGATTTGATGGCATCAATGGCGATATCATTGGCGTTATTGCATAAAGCTGACGCTCCATATACCGCTGGATATGCTGAATAATCTCACAATCTATTATAAATTTTCCTGGACTTGCAATTAGACCTTCCTCAAGCCAGCCAGCGTCATGATAAACAAGGTTACTCCCCGAATGGACGGCCAACCAGAGACGGCTTGAAGTTTCCCACATCGAGTGTCCATCCGGGACATTAGCCGCAGAAACGCCCGAAGCGCGCATCGGAAGATTATAAAACTGGGCCATTTGACCTGTCATGTGTGTTGCACGCATATATTCGGGCTTACCAAATGCAGGCGAACCCAACTTCATATCAACATTTGACGTAAAGGTTCCAAAAGCACAGGCCTCACCAGGCCCAATCGACTGTACAAAAAAACTATGCACAGTGCCTCGGCGATGGATTGCGCCACAGCACCGGCCATCGTGACAGGCGCCATTGCCCCAGCTGAAGAAAACACTGTTACCACTAGTCCCTGATTACGTCCGGCAAGACGCAGCCAACCATCTATCATTGGATGGTCATCCTTAAACGGCGACGTTGAATTAAAATTTGTGTACATTTTAGGACTTTCTAAAAACTTCATGCGTATGCCCCCCCGCAATCCGCACCATTTCCATGACATCCACAACGCGCTCTTTACCAAGGGAATAAGCATGAGGCACTTTATCGGTAAGAGTGAACTTGTCATAGAGGAAATCTAAGTGTCTAGCGCTGGCATGCAGATCAACAGGTTCTACCGGATAACCGCCAACAAAATGAATACAATTAAAATATTGGCTGAGTTTCAATAGTTCGTAACACATCCGGCGCGTACCAAAAACTTTTTTGCGGATTGAATAGTCCCAATAGCTTGGCGGTGATGAAACATTTCCGAAAAAAAAGATATTTGCCACCAACAATCAACTTTTACACTAGATTTCGTGATTTCAATGTCCACTCTCCAGACACTTTTGCAATCATTTCCATGACAAATTCGCGACCCATTCCTACATTTTGTTCTTGGACCGTGCACCCTCCCTGTTTCAAGATTTCAAGGGTTCCCTAATTAACAAACTCTATCCCAATCTCTTCGAGAATGCGCATAGCACCATCGTGAATTGTGTTTATTCCCTCTTCATCAAGTGGCCCAGTGGGCCGGTCCACGTTCATTTTAAGCCACCAAGGCATTTGATCTATTATCAAAGAGCTGCGTCGCATTGCGTTGCCAGCACGACCACCGCTTCGACGTCCTCTTGAGGGCTGTTTGGGCATTGTAATTTAATTCCATAGATCTAAAGCAAAAAATGCTAATCCCACAAAAATTCCTGGCCGGAATACGACCAAATTCGACGCTTTGTAAATTTATGTTAACTTGGCAAGATCGTTCAAACCCAAATATGCAGGAATCTCAGATATATCCCCTAAAATCACATCTGCATGAGGGGCAAGCTCATCTTGGTCGGCAAGCCCAGTCAAAACTGCAATCGTTTTCATTCCAGCACTCCGACCGGCGATCATATCATGTAAACTATCGCCAACGATGGCAATCTTCGCAGGCGGTAGCGTCACAGCTTTGGCAAACGCCAGCAATGGGCCAGAGTTTGGTTTTGCTCCAAATCCACTGTTATAGCCTGCAATAAAACTTAGCTCGTCTTCTACTTCAACTTGCTTGAGCTGGCGCAAGGCGCTTTCCTCAGAGTCATTTGTCACAACGCCAACCTTGATCCCACTGCTGGTCAGTCTATTCAAAAAAGCTTTAAGAGGGGTGACTTCTGCCAAAGGCGCAGCTGTGCTTCTGGAATTTAGCAGGGCCTCCAATTTAGTAACCTTCATATTCGGTATAAGAGATACAATTGCCTGGGCAATTTCCCTCGTTGTCCCAGCAATTGCTAAGCTTTCAGGGCGAAAAGAGCAGGTGTATAAATCATAATCAATCGCGTCAGAAATTGCCTCACGAAGGGCAACATCACCTTGTGAAAGTTCTCTTATGATCTGTTCGCACCAAACATTCCAAGTTTCACCAAAATGGAATAGCGTGCCGTCTTTGTCAAAGACAATACCATTAATTTGCATTTCTCGCCTTTTTGGTTTGAAAAATCTTACCATTATATTTTTGATCTAGGACAGAGGTTATGTCCAATGCATTTCCTCTCCACCGGGAAGCGCAAGACGCGCCAACCGCATATTGTTAGGATCAAGATTGGTGTCGTAACAACAATCAAGTACCCATTGATCATCCATCATCAAAAAATCCAAAACAGATACAAGAAAACCCGCCTCTTGCGCATTTTCTTTCATACTCTCCAGAGTACTGCCTGTTGAGCCAACAAACAGCTCCAACAAATCGTCTCTTGCGACAAGCCACCCGAGGACTGTTAAAGCATAAGTTTGCGCAGACCTTGGGGTCAATTGATATCCTCAAATGTAAATGCGTTATCGACGCATACTTTTAAAATTTCTATAGTTTTTTTACGCTGGTAGTTCGAGCAAAAAAATATCCAAAATCTTATAGCAGATCATGCTAGGCGACATTGGAATAGATGTGTTTATTTGCAAATAGCCAATTATCAAGTTCATGCGATAAAAAGTCTCGTTGAGCCAATGAGTAAACCAGTTTGCCGGCAATTTTCTATGCCGGTTGAAGCGTTTGTATAAACACTACTCTGCTTTTGGGTTTGAGTAAACCAAATTTGGCCCTTGAAAGTGTAACAGAGGCATAACAAGCTTCATGCTCCCGAGACTGCAGATCTGGGCGTTAAAATCAAAGAGGCTTTAACCGATTTATACAATCGCTGTTATTCTATTAGCCATTACCGCCATAGATAAGAAATAGCTACCCTCAAACCCAGAGATCAATTCATCATGATAATTGATAGGGTTCATTTCAAAATGATCAACAACCGATTTGAACATCCTGCTTAAGAATCCATTTTACGCACAATTATCAAACCTCCGAAATATGCACGCGAAGCTTCAGATGCAGCTAGGAGGTTGTGCAGCAAACAGTTTAGTGTCATTTCAGAAGGAGCGTCGCAGGAAAAAGCGTTTGAAATCGTCAATCGGCTTCACTCTCTTCTCGGTAAATTTTGGATTGATTTAGTTCCGTCTGAACTTATAGACATCACAGGAGTTCGCTCAATCGCATCAAACGATCGCATTTTAAAGGCAGTAATAATTTTAAAAATTTACTTTTTTAGGCTGTTGAGGACCTTTATTTGCCAAAGGAGGGAGAAGAAAATCAATGTTCGAAATAGGCATTTAGAGCAACTTTAACAATCAGATCGCTACATTTCTCAATAAATACTCGATATATGTGGTAACAGCTTGTAGATTTTCGCAATTACAGCAAATAAGGCAGTATCAAAAAATTGGTCGGGGTCTCTTAATGGTTTATGCAAAACTTTACGACAACTGGAAATCGGACCCAGAGGCGTTCTGGATGAAAGCGGCCGAAGCAATCGACTGGGTTAAAGCGCCAAGTTTTGCACTCAATGATGCCAATGCCCCACTTTATGAATGGTATACAGACGCCATGGTTAACACCTGCTTTAATGCAGTAGATAGGCATGTAAATGCGGGCCGCGGTGAGCAGGCTGCGATTATATATGATAGCCCCATTACAGGTATAAAACATCATATTTCATTTGCAGATCTGCTTGAAAAAACTGCTCGTCTGGCAGGCGCATTAAAGATGCAAGGCATCCAAAAGGGTGACCGAGTGATTATTTATATGCCGATGGTACCAAATGCCCTTGTCGCTATGCTCGCCTGCGCGCGTATAGGTGCTATCCATTCAGTAGTATTTGGCGGGTTTGCGGCAAATGAGCTTGCCATTAGAATTGATGATGCGCAGCCAAAAGTTATACTTGCAGCATCCTGCGGCCTAGAACCTGGGCGTGTCATCGCTTACAAGCCTCTGATAGACTCTGCGATCGAACAATCGCATCACAAACCTGAGACAGTGATTATTCTTCAAAGGCCTGAGTTAAAGGCCGACCTAATCGAAGGACGCGATATTGACTGGCAAATGGCTCAGCGCGGCGTCGTCCCTGCCGACTGCCTCGCCGTAGAAGGCAACCACCCTGCTTATATCCTTTACACATCAGGTACCACTGGTGCACCCAAGGGGGTCGTTCGCCCTACTGCAGGCCATCTGGTTGCGCTGCACTGGTCAATGAAGAACATTTACGATGTCGATCCAGGTGATGTGTTCTGGGCAGCCTCAGACGTGGGTTGGGTTGTTGGTCACAGCTACATCTGTTACGCGCCTCTTATCCATGGAAATACAACTGTTTTATTTGAAGGTAAGCCCATCGGAACTCCCGATGCAGGAACTTTTTGGCGGGTTATTTCCGAGCATAACGTTCGCAGCTTCTTTACCGCACCAACGGCCTTCCGCGCCATTAAACGCGAAGACCCAGATGGAAAATTCCGCCAAAAATATGACCTTAGTTGTCTTAAGGCACTTTACCTCGCAGGAGAACGCGCTGACCCAGATACGATCCATTGGGCCCAAAACCTCTTGGGAGTGCCCGTGATCGACCACTGGTGGCAGACCGAAACAGGCTGGACGATTGCAGGAAACCCAATGGGTATAGAATCTTTACCGATCAAAGTTGGCAGCCCCTCTGTAGCTATGCCTGGGTACGACATCCAGATCCTTGATGAGCGAGGACACCAGGTAGGGCCAGATACGTTGGGGGCTATCGCCATCAAATTGCCTTTGCCACCTGGAACTTTCCCCACACTATGGAATGCCCAAGACCGCTTTCACAAATCCTATCTCATGGCGTTCCCGGGATATTATGAAACTGGCGATGCAGGAATGATTGATGAAGATGGATATGTTTATGTGATGGCACGCACAGATGATGTTATAAATGTTGCTGGCCATCGCCTATCAACTGGCGCTATGGAAGAAGTCCTGGCAAATCATCCCGATGTTGCTGAATGTGCCGTTATTGGCGTTACCGACGCACTCAAAGGACAACTGCCTGTTGGATTTTTATGCCTCACCAACGGAGTTAATCGTCCACATGAAATCATTGTAAAAGAGTGTATTTCAATGATGCGCGAACAAATTGGCCCAGTCGCTGCCTTTAAGCTTGCCACAGTTATAAATCGACTACCCAAAACGCGGTCCGGCAAAATTCTACGCGCCACAATGGGTAAAATTGCGGATAGCAAAGCCTTCAAAATGCCTGCAACGATAGATGATCCAATCATACTCGACGAAATCAGAGAGGCACTGATCCCCTTAGGCTATGCAAAATAGACATCTGCTGGCGCTAAAGATTGTTGATATTTGTTGCAACAGAACCTGAATTAATCTTGATAAATTAATCAGCACGTGTATTTTCCTCTCTAGCTCAAAGGCTATGATATGGATTCACACGATATTTGGCGACTGACCGCCCAAGATTTGGCTAAAGCAACGACGCGCGGCGACATCACAGCAGAAGAGGCAACAAAAGCTTCAATAGACCGAATGCGAGAGGTTAACCCTGCGTTAAATGCGGTTGTTGTGGACCTCTCAGAGCAAGCCCTAGAACGCGCGCGTCAACTAGACATAGATAGAGCGGATGGCAGAAATTCTGGTTCCTTGCACGGTCTACCGCTGACGATCAAAATCAATGTCGATCAAGCCGGCTATCCCACGTCAAATGGTATTCCTGCTTTGCAAAATGAGATTGCACAGGCTGATGCTCCCGTCGTAAGAAACCTTCAAAATGCCGGAGCCGTTGTGATTGGGCGCACCAATACGCCCGAGTTCTCGTTTCGTGCTGATACGGATAACCCTTTGCATGGGCGCACTCATAACCCTTGGGGAAAACATATTTCTGCCGGAGGATCCTCTGGCGGTGCGGCCTCTGCTGTAATGGCAGGAATTGGAGCTTTGGGACATGGCAATGATATTGGCGGGTCTCTTCGATTTCCAGCATCTGCGAACGGAGCCGTAACAGTAAAGCCTGGTCTTGGAAGGGTCCCAGCTTGGAACCCTTCGCAAAAAACTGAACGCGGAATATTGGCACAATCAATGTCTGTACAAGGCCTACTTACCAGAAGTGCCAAAGATCTGGAACTTGCAATGCCGGCACTTATAATGGGCGACCCACACGATCCCTTTCACGTGCCATTGCCCTATCGCATGGCGCCTAAATCAACCAATTTGCGCGTGGCATTTTGCAAAGAAACCCCAGGATTTGAGACTCATCCTGAGGTATACAAAGCACTCGACAAAGCAGCAGAGGCTCTGCGCGATGCAGGCTATGACGTCCAAGAGGTCCATTTACCCTTTTTGCAAGAAACTGGCGAAATTGCTTATCGCGCGTTGATGGGGGAAGTGGCCGAACTCATGGGACCAGATATAAGAGCAACTGGCTCAGACGTAATTCAGGCAATTTTTGCCGAGTATTATTGTCAATTCCAGCCCTTTGAAGGCACCAAACTTTTACAAATGATGGCCAAACGCACCTATTTTGCTCGGGAGTGGTCTTTGTTTATGCAAGAGTATCCGCTTGTCCTATCGCCATTCTTGCCACAACCCTTTTTCGCACCTGGGCGCGACGAAGAGGGCCCAGCAGGTGTGCGCGAAGTGTTAGGCTCTGCGCTTTGGTCGTATTCGATCAATTTTATTGGATTGCCTGCAGGCAATATTCCGACAAAGCTCTCCGAGCTCAAAGAAGGTATCCAGCCGATCAACGTCCAAATCATAGGGCAGCGATGGAGGGAGGACGCAATTGTCGATGCTATGATCTCAATCGAAGATCGCGTTGGAACCATGGCCCAACACCTCTGGGCACTAATGCAAGACGATTAGAAGAATTGCTCGCTGATCAATCGCTCCTCAAGGCCGTGCCCAGGATCAAACAGCAGTCTGTGCGTGATGCTGCGCTCTGAAATAATGTCAACGCATCGGACATCTTCAAATGAGCTACTGTCAGCATCCGCACGAACCATGCGCTTCTCTGGGTTAAGCACTTCAAATCGAACATGCGCCTTTTGGGGCAACAAAGCCCCACGCCAGCGTCGTGGGCGGAAAGCATTAAGGGCTGTTAAAGCAAAAACATCGGCCCCAATAGGCAGAATTGGTCCATGCGCTGAATAGTTGTAGGCAGTTGACCCGGCCGGGGTGGCCAAGAGTGCTCCGTCGCAGACAAGCTCATCCATGCGCACGCGCCCATCTACAGAAATCCTTAATTTAGCAGCCTGAGGGCCCGCTCGAAGTAGAGAAACCTCGTTGATAGCTAGTGCATTTAGCTTCTTACCATCATTGCAGGTCACGGTCATCGACAGTGGGTGTATCCGAGTTTCTTCTGCATCTTGGAGCCGATTTATGAGACCGTTTTCTTGATAAAGGTTCATCAGGAAACCGACAGTCCCCCGGTTCATTCCATATACTGGAGCCTTGAATTCGTTTGTCGCATGCAAGGTCTGTAGCATAAAGCCGTCCCCGCCTAAGGCCACAATTACTTCAGCTTCATTATATTCACACTGACCATAGCGCTTTACCAATGTCGCAAGACCTTCTTGCGCCACTTTTGTAGGGTTTGCCGTAAAAGCAATACGTTGCAGCATGTCGTTTGGCTTTCCATCCATGAGCATTTTACGTATTAAAAAACACAAAGATGCACAAAGTACCAGACGGGACAGGACATTTCCGCGCAATCATTATATTGTGCCTTTTCGCACCTCCGTGCTTCCGATAATAGTTCAACAAACCGAATCGAAATTTTTGAGGGATCAAAAAATGAACAAACTCGATGGCAACGTGGCGTTTTTTAAAAATACGCTCGAAGCGTCTGATACTTTAATTTTTGGTGCTATCCGGTCTGAATTGGGCCGTCAGCGTGACGAAATAGAGTTGATCGCATCTGAAAACATTGTCTCGCGCGCAGTGCTAGAAGCACAGGGCAGTATAATGACGAACAAATACGCCGAAGGCTATTCAGGCCGGCGCTATTATGGCGGTTGTCAACACGTAGACATTGCTGAAGATTTGGCGATTAAGCGCGCATGTGCATTGTTTAGGTGTGATTTTGCCAACGTTCAGCCAAACTCAGGCTCACAAGCAAATCAGGGCGTGTTTCAAGCACTCCTACAACCTGGTGATACAATCCTTGGTATGTCACTGGATGCTGGCGGTCATTTGACCCATGGCGCACGGCCTAATCAGTCTGGAAAGTGGTTCAACGCAATCCAGTATGGTGTGCGGAAACAGGATAATTTAATTGATTATGATGAAGTTGCAGCCCTTGCAGCACAACATAAGCCAAAGTTGATTATTGCTGGTGGCTCAGCAGTTCCCCGTCAGATCGACTTTGCTCGTATGCGCGAAATCGCAGATGCTGTTGGTGCTTTTCTTCATGTTGACATGGCGCATTTTGCAGGCCTTGTTGCAGCAGGTGAGCACCCTTCTCCGTTTCCACATGCCCATGCAGCAACCACCACCACGCATAAAACCTTGCGCGGACCTCGCGGTGGGATGATTTTAACCAATGATGAAGCGCTGGCCAAGAAATTTAACTCAGCCATTTTTCCGGGTATTCAAGGTGGCCCACTCATGCACGTGATCGCAGCCAAAGCCGTAGCCTTCGGAGAAGCACAACAGCCCGAATTCAAAAGCTACATTCAGCAAGTGATCAAGAATGCCCAAGCGCTTTCAGATCAACTAATTAAAGGCGGACTTGACACAGTGACACATGGTACAGACACGCATGTTGTCTTGGTAGATCTGCGCCCAAAAGATGTCAAAGGCAATGCAACAGAGAAAGCGCTTGGTAGGGCAAATATAACTTGCAACAAAAACGGTGTTCCGTTTGATCCAGAAAAACCAATGGTAACATCAGGCATACGCCTTGGATCTCCAGCCGCCACCACACGCGGTTTCGGTGAGTCGGAATTCCGCCAAGTTGCGGACTGGATTGTAGAAGTCACCGAAGGTTTGGCCCAAAATGGCGAAGAAGGTAATGCTACCGTTGAGGGAAAAGTGAAAGCTGAAGTGCGAGCTATGTGTGACAAGTTTCCGATATACTAAGCTTAATCATCTTATACAGTCATCTTCTATGTTAATTAAATGAAATAACCAGAGTTGAAGAGCACCTGGAAGATCAAAGCACATTTGGACTTCTGGTCGTCCAAACGCTTAAGTTGAGCATTCGCGCTATACTTATTTTTTTGATCCGTTAAGATTTAATGTGAAAATATTTGCATTTAACGAGTTCAGAGAGAAATTGGTAAAATCGGCACTTGCCGATGGAAACTTAGAAGCAATTTCCAGCAGGGTCTTAAAACTAATCACACACCTCTGTAGTAAATATAAGAACCTAAAATACCTTAATTTTAGTTGATACTGAATCATAAACATACAATGATCCGGCAATTGACCAACTTTAGTTAGGAGGGCATGACTTCGCTATGAAAATTTACAAAATTCTTTTGCCCTCTGAGTGGCGTTTTTTAAAAGAAACAGGCCAAACAAGTGGTGCAACTATTGATGTCGAAGATGGCTATATACATTTTTCAACTGCCGAGCAGGTGCGAGAGACAGCTTTCAAACATTTCACCAAAGAACTTAATCTAAAGGTTTTGACCTGTGATTCATATACAATGCGATACGATATAAAATGGGAAACCTCCCGCGATGGGGCCCTATTCCCACATCTATACCGTCATTTAATGATCAGTGACGTGGAGAGTCACACGAATGTCAAACTTGGGGCTCAGGGCCATATATTTCCTGATAAGATGCTTTGAGCCTGATCGAACGGATTGGGCTTGTCGCTCTGAGGCAATTTGATCCCGAACGAGCCCATGGTTTTGCCATTAAAGCACTCGAGCTCGGCTTAGCCACCACCCAAAAACCGTTTACATCTGACAGATTAAAAATAAACATAGCAGGCCTAAATCTACCGAACCCAGTCGGACTAGCCGCAGGGTTTGACAAAAACGCACAAGCGCTTAGCGGTTTGGCCAAAAGCGCATTTGGGTTTATCGAAGTTGGAGCCGCCACTCCCCATCCCCAATCCGGAAACCCTAAACCACGACTGTTTCGCCTGATACAAGATCAGGCTGTGATAAACCGCTTTGGTTTCAACAACGACGGAATGGAGCGTATCGCAGAGAGGCTTTCCCACCGTCCTGAAGGCATGGTGACCGGCCTTAATTTAGGAGCAAATAAAACTAGTCCAGATAGGGCCGCAGATTTTGCCAACGTCTTAACGCACTGCGCTCCATTTGTAGATTTTGTGACTGTAAACGTCAGTAGCCCAAACACTGAGAAATTAAGGGAATTACAGGGTAAAGCAGCTCTGTTTGCCCTGCTTAATGGTGTTATAGAGGCGCGTGACGCACTCAAAAAACCCATTCCAGTCTTTCTTAAAATTTCTCCAGATCTAGATAAGGCTGCGCTTGAGGATATCGTGGAGATTGCGCTTACCCAAAAAATTGATGCTATTATCGCCACGAATACTACTCTGGAGCGAACAGGATTAGCGAGTAAGCACAGAAGCCAAGCAGGTGGCCTATCCGGTAAGCCACTGTTTGAGATATCTACAAGGATTTTGGCGCAAATTGCCAAACTTTTAGAGGGTCAAATACCGCTTATAGGTGTCGGTGGTGTATCTAGTGCTCAGGATGTCTATGATAAAATCTGCGCCGGTGCATCCGCCGTTCAACTCTACACAGCGCTTGTCTATCATGGAATGTCCTTACCGTGTGACATTTCCAAAGGACTCGACAGTCTCCTAATACAGAATGGCTATTCCAATATTTCTCAAGCTATTGGAAGCAAGATTTATAAATGGCTTTGACCTATGATCACAAAATAAAGTTCTTTGTGCTTTTCAGATTCTTGAAACTGGCCTCTATCTCGGGATAACGAAATGCAAGCGTCCCACCTCGGGCTAGAAAAGAGATAAGCAATGCCATCCATAGCCCATGGTTTTGAAAAAAAGGAACAAGAACCGCACCGGCGATCATATAAACCATAAGACTAACTGCCATCATGTCTCGCATGACCGATGTTTTTGTGGCTCCAATATATATGCCATCAAGCATAAACGCTGCCAAACACGTGAAAGGCAGACAAACCATATAAGGTAAATACCGCATTGCCTCTGTTTGAACCTCGGGGGATTTTGTGATGGCCATGACGATCTGTTGGCCTGCAATGGCAAAGATTAATGCCAAAATAGCCGCAACACCTCCACCCCACTGGCTACACGTTATTGCACTTTTTCGAAAGGCTTTAAGGTCTTTTGCACCAAAGGCCTGACCAACCAACGCCTCGACTGCAAAAGCGAACCCATCAAGCAAAAATGCCGTAATCATAAAGAACTGAAGAAGAACATGGTTTGCGGCGAGCTCTTCATTGCCAAAGCGCGCACCTATGAAGGTAAAAGAAACAAAAATCGCCTCTAGCATTAAAGTTCTAAGTAAAATATCTCTACTGACTGTAAACATTCTGATCAGTTTGGGTCTGTCAAAAATGTTTTTGTAAGCCCGTGCGGCTGCGCCTGACAAGGCACTCCAGCACATCCAAATCCCCAATGAAAACCCCATAACTTCAGCAATAGCGCTAGCTGTAGCGACACCTTTTACGCCCCATCCAAAGGTGAGGACAAAAAGCAAATCAAGGAGAATATTCGTACCGTTCATGGCCAGCTGCAAAATTAGAACTTCTTTGGTGCGCTCCTGAGCAATAAGCCAACCATTTAAACCGAATAAAGCGATTGCTGCTGGAGCTGTCAGAACTCGTATATAAAGATAGCTCGATGCCATACCTTCGACTTCGGAGGATGCCGGCGATAGATAAAAAGCGCCGCGAAACAAAAACCACTGAGACGCAACAATAAAACAGCCCGCAACCAGACCCACCAATAGAACGCGGCTAAGTATAGCCGAAACTTCATCTTGATCATTTGCGCCTACCGCTTGAGATGTTAGCCCAGTCGTTCCCATCCTTAGAAAACTAAAAATCCAATAAAATGAGCTTAAAATCAAAGATCCAATCGCAACGGCCCCGATTGGGATTGGAGAGGCTATTTGGCCAACAACAAATGTATCAACTGCACCAAGTAATGGCACTGTCGCATTCGCCAATACGATCGGGACTGCAATCGTCAAAATACGTCGGTGGGTAATTTGCATGAAATTTACCTAAGGAGTTGTCTCCAGATAAGGATCTGGCATTAAAAAATGACCAGTCGCCTGGGCAATAATACAGCTTTTATTATCCTGCCAGGCCTCCACAAAGACTGACGCATACCGACGACCAGAACGGTTGACACGTGCCCGCGCGTAAGCATCTCTGGGCAAACCAGTCCGCAAATAATCAACAGAAAAGTCGATAGTCTTTGGAATTGAAACAAACTTTCCAGATTTGATTTGATCCGGCGTTATTACAGGGCTTTCAATTTCTTTCCAAAGTCCAGCCCAGCTGAGTTCGATCACAGCTGAAACCTCGAGAAATGCAGCAATTGCACCGCCGTGCAATGCCGGCAAACCCGGATTCCCAATCAATTGATCACAAAATGGCATGACGGCCGTAAGCTCGTCTCCACGGCGATCAAATCGCACACCTAGAAATTGAATATAAGGGATGGATTCAACAAGCGCAGCAAGTGCTGAATCACGTCGCTGTTTAACGACTTGGACAGGCTCAGGACGAGGTTTGAGCATCAAGATTTTCCTGTGACAAAGGCTCCCGCCGCCGTTGCAACAGGTTTATCTTCATGGTCATCTAATGCAACTGCGCTGACAAAAGCAACACTACGGGTCATATTGTAACATTGCGCACTTGCCCGGATTGTTTGCCCCGGCTTTGCAGGCCGCATATAATCGACGCGCAAATCGATTGTTGCCGTCAGACCCTTTTGTTCGGGATGACTAAGCACTGCCGCCCCACAACAGCTATCAAGCAACGCAAACACTGCTCCACCATGGATGACACCCGTCTGCGGATCACCAATAAATTTTTTATTATAGTTCATGTGCATTTCAGCTTTGCCAGACCCAATATTTTCAAAGAAAATACCAAGTGCCTGAGCATGCGGGAGCGCCTCCATAAATTGCTGTGCTAGCCTGTTTTTATCGAAATCCATTCAAGCCCTCTAACGAGTTTGTCCAATATCCCGTTTTAAATTCCAAAAATGCAAGAGGCGTGCTTGCCCTCCCGCTCCGATCAATCTAATTTATACTCAGGAGTTCATAACTATGCCTAATACGAGACTATCCTTCAAAGAAATGTGTGCAAAATTCGCAGTCACTCCACGCACCTTGCGGTACTACGAGTATATCGAACTATTACAGCCGGATAAAGAAGGTAGATCGAGGTTTTACGGGGCGCGTGAAATTGCTCGAATGACGCTTATATTAAGAGGTAGAAAATTTGGATTCCTATTGGAAGAAATGCGCCAGTGGTTGTCTATTTATGATCAAAAAGGCACAAAAGCGCAGATGGATATGTTTGTTGAAATGGCCGATCGGAAATTAATTGAGCTGAAAGAACAAAAGATCCAGCTCGACCAGACGCTTAACGAACTTGAAGAACTGCGCGTAAAAACAGCTTCACTTGCTGCAAAAATCTAGTTAAACCCAAATCTAGTATATTACAAAGTTGACGCAACGTCTACATTACGTAAGCCAAAGACTGGGATAATCTTTTATACGAAGCTGAAGATTCGTTTGACAGAAACCGGGATGCGATGAACTCCAAATACTTATTAACAATCCGCCAAATGTGCAATGAATTCGACGTCACAGCGCGAACGCTAAGGTTTTACGAGGCCAAAGAACTTTTGTTTCCTGAACGACAGGGCCAAAAGCGACTTTTCAGCAAAAGAGACCGCGCGCGTATGAAGCTCATTTTGCGCGGAAAGCGGTTTGGGTTTTCTTTGGAAGAGATACGCCAGCTCCTGGAAATGTATCGTCCGGGAGACGCGCAACTACCACAGTTGAGGAAAGCATACCAAATTGCCATTGAACGCCTCGGTGACCTCGAACAAAAGCGCGCCGATCTTGACGCAATAATCACCGATTTACACGATCAGATCAAATGGGGCGAACGCCTTTTAGAGTCCATGGCATCCGTGTCACACACGCAATAAATTTCAAGAGATAGGCTGAGAGAAAAAGACATGCCCAGTTACGCACCACCTACAAAAGATATGATGTTTGTCTTGCAGGACGTACTTGACGTTAAGAATTGTGATATTCCCGGTTATCAAGATTTGGATGAAGAATTTGTAAGTTCAGTTCTAAATGAAAGTGGCAAACTGGCTGAGAATGTTCTGGCGCCTTTGAACGCCTCTGGCGATGCCGAAGGGTGTCATTTGGCAAACGGTATCGTGAGAACACCGAAAGGGTTTAAAGACGCCTTTGATCAAGTCAAGGCTGGTAGATGGCCGAGCCTGGATTGCGATCCCGACTATGGCGGCCAAGGCATGCCGTTTGTGATTGCCAGCGCAGTAACTGAAATGTTTTCATCCGCGAATATGGCTTTTAGCATGTTCCAGGGTCTAACCCACGGGGCTTACTCAGCGATTTGGGCGCATGGATCAGACGAGCTAAAACAAAAATACCTTCCCAAAATGACCAACTGCGACTGGACAGGGACAATGAACCTAACCGAACCGCATTGTGGAACCGATTTAGGGCAAATGAGGACTAAAGCAATCGCTCAGTCTGACGGCAGCTTCAAAATAACTGGGCAAAAGATTTTCATATCGGCCGGCGATCACGATATGGCCGAAAATGTCATCCATTTAGTTCTTGCCAAAATCGCCGATGGGCCGGAGGGGATTAAGGGAGTTTCGCTCTTCATCGTTCCCAAATTTATGGTTAATGATGACGGATCTCTGGGCCAACGAAATGGCCTTTCCGTCGGAAAGCTAGAGGAAAAAATGGGAATCCACGCAAATCCAACATGCGTTATGAATTACGATGGTGCAACAGGATTCTTGGTCGGCAAAGAACACAAAGGAATGCGCGCAATGTTCACCATGATGAACGAAGCACGTGTCGGAGTAGGCGTTCAAGGCTACTCTCAGGCAGAAACCGCCTATCAGAATGCACTAGCCTATTCCAAAGATCGCCTCCAAGGACGCGATGTAACTGGTGTCAAGAACCTCGATGGCCCTGCTGATCCCTTGATCGTGCATCCTGATATCAGACGTAATCTGATGGAACAGAAAAGCTTCATCGAAGGTGCGCGCGCCTTTACCTTCTGGGGGGCCCAGCTTATCGACCGCGCACATCGGCTGCAAGACAATGATGCAGAAGGTTTAATCAGCCTAATGACTCCGGTAATCAAAGGATTTTTGACTGACAAAGGCTTTGATATGTGCGTACAGGCCCAACAAGTTTTTGGTGGTCACGGATACATAGAAGAATGGGGTATGTCGCAGTTTGCTAGAGATGCACGAATTACAATGATCTATGAAGGGGCAAACGGTATACAAGGTCTAGACCTAGTTGGGCGCAAACTTGGCCTAGACGGCGGCAAACACATCATGGCTTTCTTTGATTTGGTGCGTGGATTTGTGAAAGAGAGCAAAGACTTTGACGACGTGTTAAGTGAAGGCTTTCTGGAACCGTTAAAAAAGGCCAACAATGACCTACAGACCGCTACAATGTATTTTATGCAAAATGGTATAAAGACCCCGAACAATGCGTTGGCCGGGTCTAATGACTTCATGCATATGTTTGGGCATGTTTGTTTGGGCCTTATGTGGGCACGCATGGCCAAGGCCAGCATACAAGCCTTAAAAAACGGTAAGAGTGACGCAGCGTTTTATGAGACAAAGATTGCGACAGGTCTCTACTACATGAAACGCCAACTTCCTGCTACCACACTGCACTTGGTGCGAATCCAGTCTGGAGCTAACCCAGTAATGGCACTAGAAGCGGCAAATTTTTGAACTCAGAGGAGAGAAGTTTATGGGACTGATGAATTCAAAGTGGATGACAGAAGAGCACCATATGCTGTCCGAAATGACAGCACGGTTCATCAACGATGAGTGGTCCCAACATTTTAACCGATGGCGCAAACAAGGGGAGATGGACCGTGACACATGGCAACAAGCTGGTAAAATCGGCCTTCTATGTCCGTCAATTCCAGAAGAATACGGCGGGCCTGGCGGCGATTTTGGACATGAGGCGACCATTTTAATTGAAGGCAGCAAAGCAAACCTTGCAAGCTGGGGACAAGGTATCCATTCGGGTATCGTCTCACATTATATTCTCGCCTATGGTACCGAAAACCAAAAAAAGCGTTTGCTACCAAAAATGATTTCCGGCGAGCTAGTTGGAGCATTGGCAATGACAGAGCCCTCTGCAGGCTCGGATGTTCAATCCATAAAAACTAAAGCTATTCGGGATGGAAATGCGTACAGGTTGAGCGGGCAAAAAACATTCATCACTAATGGCCAACACGCAAACATTATCCTAGTTGCAGCCAAAACTAATCCCAAGGAAAAGGCAAAAGGCGTCTCATTAGTCATTTTGGAAACTGATGGTGCAGAAGGCTTTAGCAGGGGCCGTAATTTGGACAAAATTGGCATGAAAGCAGCCGATACATCCGAACTGTTCTTTGATAACATCGAAATTCCACCAGAAAATATACTTGGAGGGGAAGAAGGAAAGGGATTTTACCAGATGATGACACAGCTGCCCCAGGAGCGGCTGATAATCGGTTGTGGCGCAGTAGGTGCAATGGAAGGCGCCATCGAACGCACCATTGAATACTGCAAAGAACGCCAAGCCTTCGGTCGACCAATCCTTCAATTCCAAAATACCAAATTTAAGCTTGCAGAATGTAAAACAAAAACAATGGTTGCACGCGCGTTCCTAGACAATTGCATAGAGGAACATTTATGCGGCGAGTTGACTGTAGACAAGGCCGCGATGTGCAAATACTGGCTGACAGACACACAAGGCGAAGTACTAGACGAATGCTTGCAGTTACACGGTGGTTACGGGTTTATGCAGGAATATGCCATCGCTGAAATGTGGACAGATGCACGAGTTCAGAGGATTTATGGTGGAACGAATGAGATTATGAAAGAGCTTATTTCACGCAACTTGTAATGCTCAAGCACCTTCAGCAGGAGTATTTTTACAAAGGAAATGCGTACTCACTTTTGTCTTCAGAACGACTGATAGGCACAAGGTTTCCTTTGTTTCCATTCACCCTTCAGCTTTTTCCGCGCTCTAAAAATAAGGTGAATTAAGCTAGCTCAATTTAAAAGCTTGATTTTTCTCTGATAAAATATTCAAAGGTTCACCCTAGACACGGGCAAAGTAGGAACTA
This sequence comes from uncultured Alphaproteobacteria bacterium, assembly GCA_913031285.1. GTDB lineage: Bacteria > Pseudomonadota > Alphaproteobacteria > Rhodobacterales > Rhodobacteraceae > LFER01. The sequence goes on from CAJWEI010000017.1 coordinate 35,445, forward strand.
AAAAATGGTTATGAAACTATATTGTTTTGGTGAAAGTGGTCACAGCTACAAAGTGGCACTTGCTCTGGAATTGGCAGGATGCGATTGGGAGCCGATATTTGTTGACTTTTTTAATGGAGCAACGAGAAACAAAGACTATCGAAGCACCGTGAACGTTATGGGCGAAGTACCCGTCTTGGTAGATGACGATGTGAAATTAACGCAGTCTGGTCTGATACAGAAATATCTGGCAGAAAAAACGGGCCTACATGGTGGGACAACGGAGACTGAAATGCGCGAGGTTTTACGTTGGATTCTCTGGGACAATGGAAAATTCTCGACAGTTATTGGGGCAACTCGTTTCCTGATGAATTTTGTGCCTGAAGATAAGCGGCCTCTGCAGGTTATTGAGACCAATCAGACACGGCTAAAAGGCTCATACAAAGTATTGGAAGCCGTTCTGGAAGATCGTGATTTTTTATTGGGCAAAGCAATAACTCATGCTGATATGACGTGCTGCGGCTATCTTTATTATCCTGAGTCCTTTGGGTTTGATAAAAGCCAATGGCCCAATATTAGCCGCTGGCTAAATAATATTTCCCAAACGCCTGGCTGGAAAGCCCCCTATGATTTAATGCCCGGCAGCCCTGCTGACCGCGCCTGATGGAGAATGTGATGACAGATGTATATATATATGATGCAGTGCGTACACCCCGTGGTAGGGGTCGCGCTGACGGAAGCTTGCATGAAGTGACAGCGCTTAATCTCTCGACGACCACTTTGAACGCTTTGAAATCGCGGAATGGGCTTAACGGGCATGCCGTCGAAGATGTTATATGGGGCAACGTCACGCAAGTTGGTGAGCAAGGCGCTTGTTTGGCCAGATCTGCTGTGCTTGTATCTGACCTAGATGAGTCAATTCCCGGACTGACGATCAATCGCTTTTGTGCATCTGGTCTGGAAGCGGTTAATCTTGCCGCCAACCAATTGCGCGGCGGAGCGGGTGACGCGTATATCGCAGGTGGCGTTGAAAGCATGAGTCGCGTACCCATGTTTAGCGATGGCGGCGCAATGGCAGTGGATCCAACGTTTACCTTTGATCAATATTTTGTACCCCAAGGCATTGGGGCCGATATTATTGCAACAGAATATGGATTTAGTCGTGATGACGCAGATACTTTGGCCGTCGAAAGCCAGCGGCGAGCAAAGGCTGCTTGGAGTGAAAACCGGTTTGCAAAATCCATTGTTGCCGTGACAGACGTCAATGGGCTGACAATTCTGGATCATGACGAGTACATGCGTCCAACAACCGATATGCAATCCCTTGGAGCGCTCAAACCCTCGTTTAAAGAACAGGGCGAAATTATGCCTGGATTTGACAAGATCGCGTTGATGAAATATCCACATCTAGAAGCGATTAAACACATTCATCATGCAGGTAATAGCTCGGGTATAGTCGACGGGTCTGCTGCGATTTTGGTCGGCAACAAATCATTTGGTGAGAAATACGATCTTAAACCTCGTGCCCGCATTCGATCGACGGCAAAGATTGGAACCGACCCGACCATCATGCTTACTGGACCAGTCCCCGTCACTGAAAAAATTCTGTACGAAAGCGGAATGAAAATCGGTGATATTGACCTTTTCGAAGTTAACGAGGCTTTTGCAAGTGTGGTTTTACGTTTTGAGCAGGCGTTTAATGTAGACCATGAAAAGGTCAACGTAAACGGTGGGTCTATAGCTATGGGACACCCGCTTGGTGCAACAGGCGCTATGATCCTTGGGATACTCGTTGACGAACTTGAGCGAAGCGATAAGGAAACAGGGCTTGCTACTCTGTGCATTGGATCCGGTATGGGCGCTGCAACTATTATCGAGCGTGTTTAATGCCGAAAACTGCCATTCCTGCCTTTCAGACCGAGCCTTTGGTAATGCATCCAGCGCTTAAAGTTTGGCCTGGTGAGTACGATTACATCAACATCGGCGGCGCCGGAGAGATAACCAAGTTTGGCGTGCATATCGAATTACTGTTCAAGGCAGCAAAATCGTCGCTGCATCACTGGCACCAAGCCGAAGATAAAATAGTATATATGCCCTCCAGCGAATTTGTTCTCGTCGAGGACGACAACACAGTCTTGCGTGAAGGTGATACCCGCCTGTTGGCCAGCAAAACGTCCCAAAAGCCATCATTTGGAAAACAGGAGTGGGGCTCTGATGCCTCCTATCTTACGGTCGGGACCCACAATAAACAGGACGTTATCCACTACTCTGATCATGACCTAATAACTCATAAAGAAGGCAAGAACCGCAGCTACACCCATAGCGAGGGCAGCCCTTTCGAAAAAAGGAATTTCAAATGAACGATTTCACAATGACCAAAGATGCCGCGGGCATTGCCACTATTGTCTGGGATTGTCTAGAGCGATCAATGAACGTGATGAATATGGAGGGGATGCACCAACTCGATAGCTTTATCGATGACGCGCTTGCAGACGAGACTGTAAGAGGGATCATAATCACCAGTGGCAAAAAAGATTTTGCCGGTGGAATGGATTTGAATGTATTGGCTGATATGAAAACAACCTCAGGCGATAGCCCTGCAAAAGGCGTCTTCGAAGGCATAATGTCCATGCATAAAGCTCTGCGTAAAATTGAACTTGCCGGAATGAATGCCAAAACTAAGAAGGGCGGCAAGCCTGTTGCTGCGGTGCTTCCTGGGACGGCGATGGGCATCGGGTTTGAATTACCGCTTTCTGCGCATCGAATTTTTGCAGCCACAAATCCAAAAGCCAAAATTGGACTGCCGGAGATAATGGTAGGTCTGTTTCCTGGAGCTGGAGGAACCACTCGGCTTGTCCGCAAACTTGGGGCAATGGGCGCATCCCCCTATCTGCTTGAGGGAAAATCGCTCGCACCTGCAAAAGCAAAATCTGCTGGTCTCATCGACGAAGTAAGCGACGACCCGATGAACGATGCGCGGACATGGGTACTATCCGCAAAGGATGCAGATCTTATAAAACCATGGGATGCCAAGGGCTATAAAATGCCCGGTGGGGGCCCCTATCACCCGTCAGGCTTTATGACTTTCGTGGCTGCCTCAGCAATGGTGAACGGTAAGACACAGGGTGCTTTTCCAGCCACAAAAGCGCTTTTGAGTGCAATTTACGAAGGCGCTCAGGTCCCGTTTGAAACAGCACTCAGGATAGAGGCGCGCTGGTTTACCAATGTGATCATGAATCCATCATCAACAGCAATGATCCGGAGCCTTTTCATCAATAAACAGGCCTTAGAAAAGGGCGCTGTTCGTCCGTCTAATGTTGCAGATCAACGTGTTAAGAAAATTGGAGTTTTAGGCGCAGGAATGATGGGGGCAGGTATTGCTTTAGTGTCAGCGCAAGCAGGTATGGATGTAATTCTGATTGATCAAAAACAAAAGGCTGCAGACAAAGGCAAAGCCTATAGCGAAGCCTACATGAACAAACGGATCAAACGTGGCAAAGCAACATCTGAAAAAAAAGCGGCGCTTTTGTCTCGCATCACGGCCACCACAGATTATAACGCCTTGAAAGATGCCGACTTGATCATTGAAGCCGTCTTTGAGGATTCCAAGATCAAAGCCACAGTCACAAAAGCAGTCGAAGCGGCGATCCCGGACGATTGTATCTTTGCCTCCAACACATCGACGCTTCCAATCAGCGATTTGGCAAAAGCCAGCTCGCGGCCAGAGCAATTTATAGGCATCCATTTCTTTTCACCAGTAGAACGAATGATGCTCGTTGAAATCATCAAGGGCAAGGAGACAGAAGACCGAGCGGTTGCAAAAGCGCTTGATTATGTGCGTCAGATCAGGAAAACTCCGATTGTAGTGAATGATGCACGCTTCTTTTACGCCAACCGTTGCATTATCCCCTATATCAACGAAGGCATGCGTTTGGTTGCCGAAGGGGTATCCCCTGCTTTGGTGGACAATGCGGCACGTATGCTCGGCTTTCCTGTTGGGCCCTTACAGCTGGTGGATGAAACATCGATCGATTTGGGCGCCAAAATTGCCCGTGCCACGAAATTGGCAATGGGTAATGACTATCCCGACGGGGCAGTGGATGATGTGCTCTTCTGGATGGAAAATCAAGGGCGCATCGGCCGCAAGGCTAAGGCAGGCTTCTTCGAGTATGATGATGCGGGTAAGCGTCATGGTTATTGGGAAGGTCTAAGCGAAAAATATCCACTGTTAGATCAACAACCAGATCTCATAGAAGTCCAACACCGGTTAATGTTTGTTCAAGTTCTTGAGGCAGTACGCGCATTGGAAGACGGCGTATTAATGGATATTCGCGAAGGCGATGTCGGTGCAATCCTTGGCTGGGGGTTTGCTCCTTGGTCCGGAGGCCCACTGAGCTGGCTTGATATTCTTGGGACTCCCTATGCAGCAAACCGATGTAAGGAATTACAGGCTGCCCACGGCGACCGCTTTTATTGCCCCAATCTATTACAAGAAATGGCTGATAAAGGTCAGAGTTTTTATGGACGTTTTTCGAGTGCTACCAAGGCTGCATAAATCAATTAAAATGATCCCAAAAGGAGGCTAGGGACCTTTTTTGAACTTTCTTAGTCAAACTCCGGTCTCATCTTTCCGGGTATCACCATGCGCAAGAAAGATATGGGAAACTCCTCCCTGCCCAAACTATAGAATAGAGTAAAGTTACAAAATTCTCTTTTTTCCAAGATGCTGCGAAGTTTTTGTTTGGAGGCAGTGAGAATAATGGAAAACGACCACAAACCTCAAAATTTTGCCCATGAGAACAATCAGGATCTCTAGTATTAATACACGGCGATCACGGCTCACCATTCCTGAAAAATTATTTGACTCTCACTCAACATGCCCTTGAAAACGAGAGTGCAAAATCGCGATGAGTAAACAAGGTAAAATTTCATTACAGGGCTACCTGCGCATAAAGCTCAATGATACAAAGTAGAACAACCTTGAAATAATGATCAAAAAACTGCGGAACCCAACCGCCCATGTTTGGGTTGGTAGCATTGCGCCAAGACCCCAAGAAACAATACAAAGCTGATGGGCAATGCAATGGCACCCGGATCAATATAAACTTACAAATACTCATGTTCTGGGAAATGACAAAGATGTAGTTATCGATCACAACGATGACCGCCATGATGGCAACCATCGTTGTAGCGCCTGACCGACCATCGATCGCAAGGTTTTGTGTCATTAGGGTTTTCTTTCCCTATTGACTGGCCTTATTCTATCGCAAATACGAAACTGAGTATGGATTCTTTGGGAGAAATAGAATGGGTTGGATGCATAACGAAGAGGGTTTGGAGAAGACAGCTGCAAATTATGTTCCGTTGACACCTTTGTCACATCTTAGGCGCGCTGCAACTGTCTATGCAGGACATACGGCAGTCATATATGGCAAGCATCGAAAAACATATGCTGAATACTATGAACGTTGTACACGACTCGCCTCTGCTCTTGCTGATTTAGACGTTAAATCTGGCGAAGTTGTTGCAACGCTCATTCCCAATCTACCTGCCCAAGCTGAAGCGCATTTTGGCATACCTGCATGCGGTGCCGTTTTAAACACAATTAACATTCGTCTGGATGTGGGCACTGTTTCCTATATTTTTGATCATGGAGAAGCTAAAGTCGTCTTGGTTGACAGTCAATTCGTGGAGCTTGCCGAGAATGCTTGCCAACGGATGGAAGGCAACCCTCCCTTAATTATTGAAGTACCTGACGACGCTGCAGGATTTCCTGCCAGCGGTAGGCACCAGACCTATGAAGACTTGCTCCAATCAGGATCTGCAGATTTTAATTGGCATATGCCCAAGGATGAATGGGAAAGCCTCGCTCTGAATTATACGTCCGGAACAACAGGACGACCCAAAGGTGTTGTGAGCCATCACCGCGGCTCGTATCTGATGACCATGGGAACTGTTATCAGCTGGCGAATGACACTTAATCCCGTCTTTATGGCCATTGTCCCTCTTTTTCATTGTAATGGCTGGAACCACACTTGGATGATGCCAGTTTTAGGCGGCACTGTTGTATGTTGTCGTGATATTTTGGCCAAAACAATCTATGATGCGATCGCAGACGAAGGTGTCCAGTATTTTGGTGGCGCCCCAATTGTCCTTAATATGATTGTGAATGCCAACGGAGAAGATCGCCGCGAATTTGACCATCAAGTCGAAGTGTTCACAGCTGGGGCCCCACCTGCGCCTGCGACTTTGATAAAGATTGAAACATTAGGGTTCAATGTCACACAAGTCTACGGTTTGACTGAGACTTACGGTCATGTAACAGAATGTGTCTGGGATGAAAATCAATGGGGCCGTTTAGTGACGCAGGATCGGGCAGCAATAAAGGCACGTCAGGGCGTTGCTTTCCCAATGATGGAACATATCACAGTAATGGATGAGACCATGACCCAAGTTGCCATGGACGGACAGACCCAAGGCGAAATCATGATCCGCGGAAATTGTGTGATGAAAGGCTATCTGAAGAACCCTGAAGCAACGCGAGAATCCTTTGAGGGCGGATATTTCCATTCAGGAGATCTAGCGGTGCAGCATGCTGATACTTACGTTCAAATCGCAGATCGAGCCAAGGACATCATTATCTCAGGGGGAGAAAATATAAGCTCAGTAGAGATAGAAGGCGTGTTAATGGGACATCCTTCAGTGTCTTTATGCGCCGTTGTTGCGAAGCCTGATGCCAAATGGGGTGAGGTACCATGCGCGTTTATCGAACTTTTAGAGGGCGAAAACCCCACTGAAGGCGATATTATTGCATTTGTACGCAGCAAGCTGGCTGGCTTTAAAACACCCAAGACAATCATCTTTCAGCAGCTGCCAAAAACCTCAACTGGCAAAATTCAAAAATTTGAATTACGCGGCCAAGCAAAAGATTTGAACTGAAATACCCATTTCGTGGTAAGTGAATTAGAAAAGGGACTGCGCAGCAAGGTGATATGACGGCGCTATATAAATATGAGCGGCTTGAAGCCGAAGCTCTGTGGCGACAAGGCACTGATAAACAGCATCGCGATGTGATCGTGTCAGTTGGAAATTCGACACTTGTAATATCAGACATGCAAGGAAGGCCTCTCACACATTGGTCCTTGGCGGCAATAGCGCGATCTAATCCTGGAAAATTCCCAGCAATATATCACCCTGATGGAGATGATGGCGAACGTCTCGAATTTGCAAAAAGTGAGCAGAGCGTCATCAGTGATATTGAAAAACTCAGGTTCGTCATTGGTAAAAGACGCCCCAAGCCGGGCCGATTGAGGCTGACGATTTTAGCCTTAATCTCTTTAGCACTAGCGTCTTTGGGGCTTTTCTGGCTTCCTCAAGCGGTACAAAATTATGCACTACGAGTCGTGCCACCAGTCAAACAACAAGAAATCGGTCTAAAAATATTGTCACTTATTTCAGAGTTCACGGGCCAGCCCTGTCGCGCAGCATTGGCCAATGATTCACTAGCGCTTCTCGAAGATAAAACATTGCAAGGGCAAGGTTCTTTATACGTTCTACCAGATGGCCTTTATCCAACCGCGCATTTACCTGGCAACATAATTCTTATTAGCAGAGAGTTGCTGGAAGACTATGAGGATCCAGATGTTGCCGCAGGTTTTATCCTAATGGAGTATCTTCGCTTTGAAAAAGGTAACATTTTCCAAAATCTACTTGAGTATTCAGGAACACTGGCGACTTTTCAACTTCTTACAACAGGAGCCCTCAAAGAAGAGACCCTAAAAAGATATTCTCAACACATTTTGCTACAGCCAAAGCTTACAATCGAAACATCGCGCGTGATTGAACGCTTTCAAGAGCTGCAGTTGAGCATGTCACCGTATGCATTTGCTCTTGATATGACGGGTGAACAAACGCTGTCTCTTATCGAAGCAGACAGTCTGGTAACTTGGAACTTCAAACCAAGCCTGTCTGACGCAGACTGGGTACGGCTGCAAAATATTTGTGGCGGTTAAGGCATTTATGCTCTTCTTTGACTATCATCTCAACATGACGTATTTTATTCTCTAGAACAGAGCACATCGTTTGCTGGAAGCCCGAGTACATCTGGCTTACTAACGATTATGTAAATAGTTTTCCGACAGGATATCTCATGCCAGTAAACTTTTTTCATATTACTCAGGCTTGGCCATGACCAAGTTTTTGGACGGCTGTTTCCTTATTGGAAAAATCTAAAATGAATAACTTTCTGAAGTCTCCCTTTTCTGGCTATATCGCGTGTATTACAATTATTTTTGTTTGGTCTTTCTGGCTAGTAATAAGTAGGCTTGCCGCCGCTTCACCTCTGACCGTGTATGACCTAGCTGCAATGCGCTATGGATTTTCGGCAATTGTCTCGTTGCCTTTTGTATTGTATTTCAAGCCGTGGAAAAGTCTGTCTCTCGTTCGTATTATATCGCTTAGTTTTGTTTTGGGACCAGTATACATTCTCACGGTTTTTTCTGGGTTTTCTTATGCACCTGCTGCCCATGGCGGTATTTTTATGAATGGTCTGTTGCCAATTTTCACAATCTTGATTGGGATCTTATTTTTTTCCGCGAAGATAGATCAAATAAAAATCATGGGGGCGGTAGTCATCTTGTGCTGCGCAGGAGTTTTGGGATCCACCTCGCAAGTGTTGGAGCTGTCACAAAGTTGGGTTGGAGATTTATGTTTTGCAATTGGCGGAGCATTTTTTGCGGTCTATGTTACCCTCTCGCACCAATGGGCTATAAAAACTGTTGAGATTCTCTTTTGCGGCTCTGTCGTGAATGTGGTAATTTACCTTCCTATTTGGTATTTTCTATTGCCAAGCGGACTCAGCTATGCAGAAAACTCAGACATTATTTTACAATGTGTTTATCAGGGGCTGTTGCCCAATTTGGTCGGACTCATTCTGATTGCACACGCCTCGCGAATAATAGGGTCAGACGCAACTTCAGCCATCATGGCAATGGTCCCAGCAACCGCTGCTATTTTGGGGGTATGGCTTCTTGATGAATATTTAAGAATGATCAGTTGGCTGGCCATTTTTGGACTGACTGGCGGTCTTTTAGTGATAACCCTTCCCAAGCGCTAAAAAATCCAATAATAATAAACGCACGAGCTTACAAAATTTTACAAAACTTGCCGTGCAAGTCTCTATGTAGGGTGAGAGTTTTTAATCACGAACTCTTGGCAAATTTCAATCCATTTCTAATTTCATTATGCGTTTCATAAAAAATTAAATCCTAGAGTATCCTGACGTTTGTCAGGTTTTAAACCAATAGCACCACTATTTTGGTTTTCTGAGCCAACCAACAAAGTCCAAGTTGCTTGTATATCAATGTCTTCCGCAAATTTTTACTTAAAAGTAAGTGCGCTTCATAATTGTAACTCAGAAACTATTGTGCAGTTGAGGCCCTAATTATCTGGAAACACACCCATTTCTATGAAAGTGGCGTTATTTCTGCAACATACAGTCGTTTGGCCATTATTGCTGGTTGCCAGCCCAGCTTTTCGACACTTGCGCAAATTCCGGAGCAAAAAGGGTTTAATCGCAGATCCATGATAAACTACTTGGTCAATTATATCTCTTAAGGATGGGCCAGATTCTCTCCATCAATCTTAAAGAAAACAATTATTTCAATCCCTATCAATGTTGTCTTTTCGATTGGAGGTGGACGTATAAATTCCCATCCTGCTCAACATCAGTTGGGGAAAAGTCATCTTATGAAGAACTTATCATTACCGCGGTAATTCAAGCGCTATCAAAGATGCCATGACTTTGGCCAAAGCTCTTGGGAATTTTGATCCAGGGTTTGGGCCGATAAAATTGAAAATATTTAGCACTTGCTAATCAAATTACTGAATAAGACCAGTAAAACAGGTTTTTCTCCTTTTCTCATCTCCTTACCAGATATAAAACGCAATTATGAAATCGCTTCATCACCCACACACGATTGGTCTTGGCCTTGCCATTTTTGGCGCTCTTTTGCTCACACCGGACACGCTGCTTATGCGAATTTCAGAATTGGATGGGTTTGCAATGCTAGTCTGGCGGGGTGGGCTCAGCGGTATTGTATATATCCTGACCTGGATGTGGTTCACCCTTCAGGATAAACAAAAAATGCCTGCTGTTTTAACCATAAACTTTGGCATCATCGTTCTTTGCCAAATCGCCAATGCAACATTCTTCAGTCTTGCAATAGCAATAGCACCTGTCACTGTAGTTTTGATCAGTGTGGCAACTGTTCCCATCTTTGCCACCATTCTATCGCGGATTCTTCTTGGTGAAAAACTTTCAAAATTTGCAATCACAATGGCAGCACTGGTTTTGATGGGACTTTACATCTCAGTTCTGGGGCAGGATGCAACGCGAATTTCAATAGATGGACCAACCTTACTAGGAGCCGTACTGGGCCTTGGAGTTGCTTTTTCACTAGCTTTGAATTTCACGATCATTCGTAAGGATACGACGGTACCCTTCATACTCGCAATCGGGTTTGGTGCAATTTTAGCTGCTTTATTGGGAGCTCTTTGTGCAGACAAACTTTATTGGCCCCCAACCACAAATTTTTTGGCTATAGCCTTTACTGGGATTGTCATTCTCCCAATTTCATTTGGCACATTGTCTTATGCAGCACGGTTTGTGCCATCCTCATCCGTCAGTCTCATTATGCTGTTAGAGACGGTGTTCGGACCATTATGGGTATGGTGGGGTATTGGCGAAGCTCCAACTTACGCAATGCTTTTAGGTGGAAGCATAGTTTTATTCTGCCTGACGGCATTCCTGATAAATCAGGGCAGGATCGCATCTGCACATGCCGTAGAACCAAAGGTAGATCTTGGTCAATACCCAAAAGAGCTATAGGTTTTTCTTCTGGCTCTAGGCACTCACTCAGCCTTTTAGCAATATATTCCTATAATGATGGGAACAGTATTAGCCCAATTTATACAACCTGAACCTCTAGCCAAAATCAAAATTTAGCAGTGCTTATCCGTCAATCCTCATGACTTCGTTTTTAGGATCATAGGGACTATCCTGTGTAATCTCTGCATCCCATAATTGGTTAAACATTTTTACTTTCAGTTTAGTTCCAACGTCAGCGTAGTCAGCATTGACGTAGCCCATTCCAATAGATTTTTCAAAAGCAACAGAATAGCCACCGGAAGTCAGTCGGCCAACACGCGTGCCGTCTTGGTCATAAAGGACCTCTCGTCCCCATGGATCAGCATCCTCCGGTCCATCGACAAGCAACGTCACACAAATTGAACGAATGCCCGTCGCTTTCATCTCGGCCTTACCATAAAATTCTTTTCCAAGATCGACAAAACGCGGCAAACCGGCTTCAAGCGGAGTCGCGTCACGTCCTAGTTCCGTACCAAAAGCACGATAGGATTTTTCCTGACGCAGCCAGTTTTGCGCCCGCCCACCGACTAATTTCATATCGTGTTTTTTACCCTCAGCCTCCAGTAGGTCAAAAAGATAGTTCTGCATTTCAATTGGATGATGTAGTTCCCAGCCCAGTTCGCCCGTGTAGGCCACACGGATCGCATTCACAGGGCACATACCAATCTCAATCTTTCTGGCCGAAAGCCATGGAAATCGTTTGTTGGAAAAAACTGTTTCTGGGCTGGCATCTTTAACAACCTCATTGAGAACATCGCGCGATTTTGGCCCCGCAATGGCAAACACTCCCCATTGTGTGGTCACGTTTTGCACTTCAATATAGCCAAACTCCTCCATCTTATCCTCGGCAGCTTTGAGAAGGTAATCTCCATCATAGGCCGTCCAAGCCCCTGCTGAGACAAGGTAAAATTCATCCTCAGCAAAACGGACGATGGTATATTCGGTTCTTGTGGTTCCCATGACTGTCAGCGCGTAGGTTAGTTTAATACGGCCAACGTTGGGTAATTTATTACAGGTAAACCAATCTAAAAACTGAGTTGCACCCGGACCTTTTACCACATGTTTTGTAAATGCTGTCGCGTCGATAAGCCCAACACCGTTGCGAATCGCTTTGGCTTCTTGGACTGCATATTGCCACCAGTCTCCGCGCCTAAAGCTGCGGCTATCATGATCAAAACTATTAGGCGCGCCTAGTGGTCCAAAGTAATTGGGCCGTTCAAAGCCATTCACACTTCCAAACTGGGCACCGCGGACTTTTTGCCGGTCATAAGCAGGGGCCGTTCTTAGGGGGCGGCAAGCTTCGCGTTCTTCATCGGGATGATGAAGAATATAAACATGCTCATAACACTCTTCATCTTTACGAGCCGAATATTCGGTTGTTATCCAATCGCCATAACGCTTGGGGTCAAGTGAAGCCATGTCAATCTCGGCTTCGCCTTCGACCATCATCTGCGCGAGGTAATAGCCTGTTCCACCAGCTGCAGTTATGCCAAACGAAAAGCCCTCGGCCAACCACATATTGCGCAGCCCCGGTGCGGGCCCAACAAGAGGATTACCATCAGGTGTGTAGCATATTGGACCATTAAAATCATCTTTCAAGCCAACAGTTTCAGACGACGGAATGCGGTGGATCATCGACATGTATTCCTCTTCGATACGTTCCAGATCAAGCGGGAACAGATCGGCGCGGAAACTATCTGGTACACTGTATTCAAATCGAGCAGGTGCATTACGCTCATAAGGACCCAAAATCCAGCCGCCACGCTCTTCACGTACATACCATTTTGCATCAGCATCGCGTAAAACAGGATGCTCACTATTGGACTTGCGCCAATCAAGCAATGCTGGATCTGGTTCTGTCACGATAAACTGGTGCTCAACAGGGATTGCTGGCGTTTTAATCCCAAGTAATTTGGCAGTTTTTTGCGCATGATTGCCCGTCGCAGTCACAACATGTTCGGCGTTTACAGTTGTCTGCTCGCCTGATGGGACGAGATTTCCACCCTTTTCAACCATTTTTGTGAGAGTAACTTTCCACTCTTTACCCGTCCATTCATAAGAATCTGCCTGCCATTTTCGCTCAATCGTCACTCCTAGTTGACGGGCACCTTTTGCCATCGCCATCGTGACATCAGCAGGATTTATGTAACCATCTGTTGGATGGAAAATAGCCCCTACAAGATCTTTTGAACGAACTAATGGATAGCGCTCTTTAATCTGGCTAGAAGACAGCCATTCGTAAGGAACACCACAGGTCTCTGCAGACGTCGCGTAGACCATGTATTCATCCAGACGCTCCTGTGTTTGCGCCATACGCAGATTACCAACAACAGAAAAACCCGCATTAAGACCTGTTTCGGCCTCGAGAGTTTTATAAAAGTCCACTGAATATTGATGGATATGCGTGGTGACAAAAGACATATTGAACAATGGTAAAAGCCCGGCCGCATGCCATGTCGATCCAGATGTGAGTTCGTCGCGCTCAAGAAGGACGACTTCCTGCCAACCGGCTCGCGCCAGATGGTAAGCAATGGACGTTCCAACAGCACCACCTCCGACGACTAGAGCTTTTACATGGGATTTCATCGTTCCGCCTCCGTTCGTTTGTATGCCTTTCATATGCGACACGCTGATTTAGATCAGCGTTATTCAGCCGACCAGACAATGGCCAAAACCGACTTTTATGTGATAAAACGAAGTTGGAAATTATTGATTATCAAATCACCATCATGATACAGGCAAATTACTTATAATAAAATTTTTTGAAACTGGTCTATTTACGCTAAAAAGTCGGTCTCTTCTTTCCCTATTTTCAAAGCAAGCCTATAAAGAATTTGGCAGTACAGAGAATCAAAAAAATCGACGAGGTCTGGGAAATTAAAAGATGTTTGGACTTGGTAACTTAACCGGAATGTTCTCACAGGATATGGCGATAGACTTGGGGACTGCAAATACCCTAGTATATGTCAAAGGACGAGGTATTATTATGTCCGAGCCTTCTGTAGTGGCCTATCATGTTAAAGATGGAGTGAAGACAGTTCTCGCAGTCGGAGAAGACGCTAAACTTATGCTTGGCAGAACACCGGGAAGTATTGAAGCAATCCGCCCTATGCGGGAAGGTGTCATCGCGGATTTTGATGTTGCCGAAGAGATGATCAAGCATTTCATCCGGAAAGTGCACCGTCGCTCAAGCTTTTCAAAACCCAAAATTATCGTCTGTGTGCCACATGGCGCCACACCTGTTGAAAAGCGCGCAATTCGTCAGTCAGTTTTATCTGCAGGCGCACGCCGCGCAGGGCTGATCGCAGAACCGATCGCTGCCGCAATAGGAGCAGGAATGCCAATCACGGACCCGACGGGCAATATGGTCGTTGACATTGGTGGCGGAACTACAGAGGTTGCAGTACTTTCATTAGGCGACATCGTCTATGCCCGATCCGTACGGGTGGGGGGCGATCGGATGGATGAGGCAATTATCAGCTATCTGCGTCGACAGCAAAATCTTCTAGTCGGCGAAAGTACAGCAG